>JBBIPG010000017.1:0-34283 GCA_037442925.1 Candidatus Fraserbacteria bacterium
CGAACAGTTTATTGGAGCTAATCCCGTATCTGAACACCTCAGTCTTTTCTAGGTTGAAGACGAAGGCATCAGCCTCTTGAAGAACCTTTGACACCTCGTCTTTGGGGACTGGATTACGGAATTCTAGATTCGTGAGCTCCATCTGTCTGGCCAACTCCATCAGCTGGGGTTTCTTCGGGCCATCTCCGATCAGGACAAATCTTATCTCCGGATCGCCTTGAGCTTGAGTCATTTCGGCGGCTTGAAGAAGCACATCGAGAGCATTAGCTTGCCCGTGCGCCCCGAGATACATCACTTGAAAACTCTCATGTCTCGCTTCTGGGATTGAGGTGCTGTCAAACCGGGCAAGATCGATCCCGTTGGGGATCCAGACGATCTTCTCGCGCGGGATCCCACAGCCGGTGATGTACTCATAGGCTAAGGGCAGTAGCGTGATGATCCGTTCTGCTCGATGATAGAGGAACTTCTCTAAGGCCTGCAACGCCTTCGTGATTGGGCTACGAGGGCTCAGCTCGCCCATGTCTATGATGGTTTGCGGCCAGAGATCACGAACTTCCATGATGAACTTGACCCCATAGTGCTTGGCTACCCAGTAGGCAGCAAGCACCGCTAAAAGATGCACCGAGGAGCCGATGACCACGTCAGGCCTTCCGATCTCAGATGTGAGTTCAGGTAGCCTGCATCCCAGCCACCAGGCACGGAGCATATAGCTACTCATATTGAGCACCCTGCGCCAGTCGTTGCGTTTGTGGGGGATGGTCTTCACCCAGACAAACTTTACACCGTTCACATCCTCGATCTTCCACGCCTTATGTGCAGCCAGCATTGCTTCTCCCTGCGTGTAGGGATGATAGCTGGAGGCAAAGATCGTTACTTGCCAGCCTCGCTTGACCAACTCCTGAGCCAAGTCAAAGTGGCGCGTGCCACCGGGAAGAGCGGGGGAGACGGCATAGTGATTGAAGATCCAAAGGTTCATGTTTCCCGCATCTTTTCATGCGGCGCCAAGAGGTTCTCCGCTTCCTCCCCAACTTCGTGAATTACGCTATTGAGTTGCTCAACCGCACCAATTCTGCCTCATTATGGCAGGAGGTCATAGTTACTGCAACGACACTCCCTTCCGCACACACGGTTCCTCGGCCTACCACCCACGTAGATCCATAGTGAGACATACTTGACAGACATCTGAATTGAGTGCACAATGTTGACACAATAGGAGGTGCATATGAATGGCACGAATGACGGTGGCCATCGATGAAGAGCTCTTGACAGAGGCGCGGCAGTTGAGCGGCGCTAAGACGAAGAAGGAAGCGATCGAAATCGCGCTACGGGAGCTGGTCCGCCGCTTTCGTAGACGGGAAGTGGCCGCCCATGCTGGAACGATTGAGTTGGAGCTGACCCAGGAAGATTTGCGACGAGCTCGTGAGGAGCGCTGATGGATAGAGTGCTGGTGGATACCTCTGCCTGGATCGAGTTCTATCATCCGCAAGGATCGGAGGAGGTAAAGAGAGCACTGAGGGAGGCTCTCACCGTTCATGAGGTTGCCGTCGTCGCCCCCGTCGTGGTGGAGTTGCTCAGCGGAGCGAAGACGGGAAGCGCCTATAAGACGTTGCTGCAGGACCTACAAACCCTATCATGCCTCCCTTTGGGCTGGGAGGAAGCCACCGCGGCTGCGAAGCTGGGTTGGGAGCTGGCCCGTGCTGGCCGACGGGTGCCGACGATTGATCTTCTGATCGCCGTAGCGGCCAAGGTTCATGATCATGAGGTTTGGCACTTTGGGGATGGGCATTTCGAGGCGATTGCCGCTGCCGGTGGGCCGTCTCAGCGCGACCTTAAAGCATAGGAAGGGTTCTACGTCGCTCATAGGGCTATTCCCAGTCCCAATTATACTTCTCCCGCACCGCCCGCCGTCCGTTCTCGCTCATCCTCGTGGCGCGTGCCGCCGGGAAGATCTGGGCTGACGGCATAGTGATTGAAGATCCAAAGGCTCACGGTAGCCTAAGACTTTAAGTACTGCTCGATCACTTCTTGAGCAGTTCCCTGTGCTCGAACGGTCCCCTTGTCCATCCAGAGCACCTGATCGGCGAATCTTCTGATCGATTCCATGTTGTGACTGACCAGAATGATCGTCTTATCTTCTGTCATTAACTCTTGAAGCTTCTCTTCGCACTTCTGTCGAAACTTCGCATCCCCGACACCCAAAACCTCGTCGATGAGCATGATGTCTCGTTGGAGATGGACCGCGATGGCGAAACCCAGCCGTGCATTCATTCCAGAAGAATAGGTCTTGACAGGGGCATCGATGAATTCATCCAGCTCAGAGAACGAGATGATGTCGTCCAACGCCTGATCGATCTCTCTCTCCTTAAACCCTAGAAGGATCCCGTTCAGATAGATGTTCTCTAGGCCTGATAGCTCCGCTTGAAAACCTGCTCCAATGGAGAGCAGCGTCGAAACGGTCCCATGAACGGTGAGGCAGCCTTCGTCGGGCGCATAGATTTCGCCGATCACGCGCAAAAGGGTGCTCTTCCCAGAGCCGTTCCTGCCGATCACCCCCAGGACTTGGCCCCTCTGCACGCTGAAGCTGACCGATTTCAAAGCCCAGAACTCCTGAACTTGCTGGCGGCCACTGCTCATCATGCGAGCCAAAGCGCTCCTTACAGAGGTTCTTCGCTCTCGGTATAGCTTGAACTTTACCCCGATATTCTGTGCCTGGATGATCTCCATTAGACTTCCTTAGCAAAGTCCAATTCCTTGGCCTTAAAGAGGAGCAGGCCACCGTAGCAGAAGATGAGTCCCAGAATGGCTGGGACCAACAGATAACCATCAGGGGGCATTCCTCGCACCAAGACGTTCTTATACGACTCGAACAGAGCAGCGAACGGGTTGAGCATGTATATGGGAATGAACCTCGGCGGAACGGTGCCCTGAATGGAGTACAGAGCCGGGGACAGGTAGAACCACATCCTGAGCCCGAACTGGAGGATGTTTCCCAAGTCGCGGAAGTAGATTCCGAGTACAGCGCAAAGTAGAGCGCCTCCGAAGGTGAAGAGGAACTGTATGAGGATCAATGCTGGCAGCCAGAGCCAATGGAGCGTGAATTGGGCCTCAAACGCGATGAGAAGAGGCACGAGAACAATGAGTCCCAAGAGGAAGTCGATTAGCCCGATGAGCACGCGACTGAGTGGTAGCACGGCTTTGGGGAATGACACAGTCTGAATGAGCTTTGCCTTCCCCGTGATGGACGCAACCGAACTAGCTAAAGAATAGGTGAACCAGTGCCAAGCCAGCAGAGACGTGAAAAGCAGGATGGGGAATTGAGGGTCACCTCGTTTGAAGATGAAAACGACCAGCAGCGTATACACGGCCATCATCAGCAGGGGATCCAGGAGGCTCCACAGGAAGCCCAGTACTTTATGCGTGTAAATCAGCTTAAGATCGGTGCGGACGAAATATTTCACCAGATCCCTCCGGGACCAGAGCGCTTGAAGTTGCTCAAGCATGGAGTTCCTCTTGGAGCGATTGGTAGATGGCCAGCAGTTTCTTTGACTCGTTCTCCCAGTTTAGTGTCGCGGCTGCCCGCTGAGTATTTCGCTTCATTTCCTGATAGCGTTTTGGGTCCTTCAGGATATCGTGTATGGCGCGAGCGATGTCTTGCGGATCTTTGGGATTGAACGTCTTGCCAATATCGTGATCTTGAACGATGCGGCGCATCTCTGGAAAGTCGCTCACTGCCACAGGGATATTGCCTGCAATGCACTCGAAGAGCTTGTTCGGCGAACAATAGTAATAACTCAGACATGCGTTTTGAATGGGTACCACTCCGACGTCCGCCCCCGAGGCGTATGTGGATACTTCTTCGGAAGGGACCGGTGACAGGAAGTAGGTTTGCCCCAGAACTCTCTGCTCCTCTGCCAGGGCTTTGAGACGGTCCATGTACGTGCCGCCGTATCCATAGCCCATGATCACTAAAGCGGCCTGTGTGAGGTAGCGCAGGCTTTGGATGACTTGCTCAAGTCCATGATGCGCTGTGATCCCCCCGATATAGATGACGATCTTCGCATGCTCAGGCAGACGAACTTGTAGTTCTTCTTCCAGCTTCCGACGCAAGAGCAGCGGGTTGAGATTGTTCCCCTGAGGTGGGGCATTCATGATGACGTGTGGCTTGGGAATGCGATACCGCCTGCTGAATTCGGAAGCGATGGCCTCGTTGACTGTGATGACGGCAGCGGCTTTCTTGATGAGTTTGGCCTCCCTGCGGCTCAGGCGGAAGTCGAACACGGGATTGTGATCCAAAAAAATGGGATTTCTCTCCAAATACAATTCATGGGAATCATAGACCAACTTTGCGTGGCAGGCCTTGGCAGCCAGATAAGCCATTCGCAGGGTCGTTAGGTCGTGGGCATGGTAGACGTCTGCCCGCTCTTGGATCGCTGCTTGAACCGTCCCCGGAGAATGGTGGGGGTCAACCAACCAGATGGCCTGCTTGAAAATGAACTTTCTGGTCCAATCTTGCAGCTGGGTGGGTCTGATCATCAATCGTCTGGCTATCACTCTTGCGATTTGCTTTAGAACGCGACCCACTCGGATCGCCTTAGCAACATAGCGCAAGAGCGCCAAGAACTTCTTGGCGAGGAAACCTAAAGGAGAAAAGGGTGCGAGGATCACTCGGCCAACTTTCCTCATGAATTCATTGCACTGCGAGATCGCCGTGACATACCGGCGACGAATGCGCTTGATGATAAACCCGTCTCGTTCCTCGTAGGGGACGGTCTTGTCATCCAGGACGGCAAACACGACCACGTTGTGTCCGGTGCCAGCCAATGCCTTGGCTTCCCGCAGCACTCGGCTGTCGAGGGTCATGTTGTTCAGGACGAACATGCAGATCTTCATGAATGCGTTCTCTCCTTAGTCCACGAAGGTTCGCAGCCAAAGTTCCAAGCAGAGGGCTCGCCAGATCTCCTGGCTATAATCACGATTCCCAAGGCTGTGCTCCTCGAGGATCTGATTTGCCGCTTTGATTTCGAAGTATGGGCGTTGACGAAAACTGGCAGAATTGAAGATCTCGCGAGTCGTCTCTTTGAGAATCGTCCGAAACCAGACGTCTTGAGGAGTAGAGAAGCCGATTTTATCCAAACGTTGACGGATCGGCTCAGGCAGAACTCCCTTCATTGCATTCCTCAGGACAACTTTGGTTACGCCTTGGCGTATCTTTTGGTCACTCGGGATGGCAAAAAGATACTCGATCAGTCGATAGTCTAGGAAAGGGGTCCGGGATTCGATCGAGAAAGCCATGGAATTGCGGTCTTCATAATGTAACAAATGGTGTAATCCGGGTTTGATGGTACTGGTGTATAGATAATCATCGAATAGATTGTCGCGAAAGAGTGCGTAGGGACTGGTTGTTAGTGTTTGGTGTACTCGCAGGGCTTTGAGGAATGAGGGACTGATCCAGTCCGTCCGGCTTTGAGGAGCGCTAGGGGAAGGCATCCAAGCGCGCAAGAATCGACTGACCAGAGGCATTCTTCTCCCTCGAACCTGCAGGTATGCCATAGCTCGGTTGTAGGCTTCCGCTTTCGAATAACCGTAGAGCCTCTTATAGCAGTTCATCTCGTTGCGCAATCTGAGCCAGCACGAAGACTCGATGAGGGCTGCAAAGTATTGGATGAACGCCGTGTGATAGCCGGCCAGTGACTCGTCGGCGCCTTGGCCATCGAGGGTGACCGTGACTCCGACTTGCCTGGCGAGCTTGAATACGTTCCACTGAGCAAAGATGCTCAAGGTAGCAAAGGGTTCTTCTTGATAGTAGATCAGCCTCTGGATCTCATCAAAGATCTCAGAATCCTCGGGATAGATGTGATGCGCATCGATTGCGGTTCTTTGGGCAACATTCTCGATGAACTTCCCTTCGTCATGGGGGCTATTCCGGTAGCGGGCTGAAAAGGTCTTTTGGATGTTCTCGCGGCCGGGGATCTTGGCCTTGCCTTCGCGTAAGAGCTTATCCAGCACACAAACGATGGACGACGAATCCAAGCCGCCGCTCAAGCAGGTGCCCACGGGCACGTCGCTGATCAGACGAAGGCGCACAGCATCCTCCAACAGTTCATAAAATCTCTGCGCGTACTCCTCATCCGACTGTCCGTTGAGGTAGCTGTCAGGGCTGATATCCCAGATCGGAAGAGCACCCACAAAGCCTGTGCCGCTCAGGTGCAGCTCCAAGTATTCGCCGCCTCTCAACTGCCTGATGCCTTCAAAGAAGGTTTCGCTGGCATGGTCGTGCCTCTTGTGGAGAAGATAGTCGTGGATGATCCTGTTGTTCGGCTTCGACGGGACAAGTCCTGAGCGAAGAATGGCCTTGATTTCCGACGCAAAAATGAACCAGTCTGGATCTAAGTGATAATAGAATGGCTTGACCCCAAACCGATCTCGAGAACAGAGCAGTTTCTTCTCCTTGGAATCCCAAATGACAGAGGCCCACATCCCATTGAAGCGTGTAAGACAGTCTTTTCCCCACTCTTCATAGGCGTGGACGATGACTTCTGTGTCTGCGTCGGAGACGAACTGGTGCCCAGACGCTTTCAATTCGTTGCGTAGCACACGATAGTTGTAGATCTCGCCGTTGTGGACAACCCAGATTGTCTGGTCTTCGTTGCACATGGGCTGGTGCCCTGCGGGTGAGAGATCCAGAATGGACAATCGTCGGCAGGCCAGTGCGAGGCTCAGTTCCCCTTCGAGTTCGTGCAATTCAGGATCCGAGATTCGCTGGTGAGGTGAGAAAGCGTATCGACTCGCAAGGACCTCGGAGGGAGTGTCTGGTCCCCCAGCTAGGCGATGCTCGCCGCACTCCCATTTCCCGAGCAAGTAGCCTTCATCGTTTGGCCCGCGGTGTTTAATCGATTCAGCCATATTGCGGATCATACGGCAGATAGTTCTAGGCTTTTCATTGGTTTCAGTCTCTCTCAAGTGCACAAATCCTAGGATTCCGCACATAGCTAAGCCTTGTTGCTCATTATCTACTATACTTGATGATTAATATAAAGATTATTGAAGGTCTGAATGTCATCCCTTAGCTTCTCTGTAATGCTAAAATCGTAATCTTTTTTCTTCGCCCAAAGCTCTTCAAAGGTGCTCACTAGATCCAAACCCTTGACATCTACTACTGAAATCGCGTCAAGTAACAACATCTTGAGACCCTCTACTTTCTGCTGATAATTGATGATTAACGAGGGCGTATTTTGTGTCGCGGCGATGATCCCCGAATGGTATCTGGTTCCGACCAGAAACTCAGAGGAAGCTATCTCCTCGATAGCTGATTTGAAATCCACGATCCTTGCGTTATAGTCCTTCTTCTCTATCCACTCCTTATCTCTTGGCTCGAAGCCCAAGACTACAGGTTCATAACCTTGTTCCAACAAATGGTTATAAAGGCGATCCAACTCCTGAGCTAGGATTTCATTCGCGTCAGAAGGTAAGTTTGAATCCCATCCTTTGGGGATCATTCGAATATTGAGAGCGATCTTGCCTGGTCGCCTGGAATGTTGAGAAATCGGAGTCAAGAAACCAGGATCTGGCAGCAACTGAACGGGGATTTCAGGAAATTGGCTCTGAAAAAAGTCCGTACATAATTCATCTCTCAAGCTAACCAAATAGCATTTCTCTATAAGGTAGCGGATCTCGTTACACCAGTCAAAAAATGGTATTCCTGCTGAATATACTATGATCGGTGTATTTTCACAATTGGGGAGTGCAGATGGAGGTAAAACCTGTTTGATGTAGCCATCATGGAGAACTCCTCCACCACCAATTAGTAATAGATCCAGTTTGGGCAGATGAGAGCCGATATACTGATAGTGAAAAACGCTCCTTACTTTATGCATGGTTTTGACTTTCTCAGGCTGATCGGTATATACACTCACTTCATGGAAAGCGAAGCTCCGAAGCATATTATGAAGAATCAACTCGTCTCCTGCATTTTCGTGTCCAAACCATCCAAGAATCCCGATACGTTTGCGTTTCTTCTCTAGTTTGTGAGCATAAGTCCACCATTTCTTCATCTTATGAGGGTAAGAGGGATCATTAGTGAAGGCGAACAATCCTAATCTTTCTTGAAGTTTCTTGGTTCTTTGAAAGCGAACCGGTTTGGCCTTCTGTGGCGAATCACTCTTGGATTGAGTGCCATGATGGATGACGCAAACATCAGACAAATGAATCCTCTTTAATCCTCGCCTCGAGATTAAGAAGCCATGATAACGATCTCCTGACATGAAAGTTGGATAAGGTTCTACTTCAAAGATCTTTCTTCTTGCGATATATGAGCCGAAATAAGTGGTATCCTTTATCACGTTCTCTTGTTGCCATTCTCCAGAGATGTCAAAAAGATCTCCATAAACCGACCCGTCAGCATTCAATAATCTAAAACCGTATATGTCCGCTCGTATTTGCATGCACTCTAGAAGATGTCTGTACCAACCAGATTCAAGAGACATATCATCATCTAGGTCAACAATCCACTCATGGCGCGCTGTTTCTACACCCTTTTGGAAGGGCTTGTAAAAATATACAGGGAATGTTTTAACAGGGACGTGCTTAACGTAGGGATGTCCGATATATTTGCCCTGATAGCGTCCGGCAATGATGATCTCAAAATCTGGGATGTTCTGATTCAGTATGGAGGGGACTACGACGTCATCCAGCAAAGCATCACGCGTTCCTACTGAGCTGATGACAAAACTGATCGATGATTGCGCAGACAGCTTAGGCTTATAAAGCATGCGCAAGGAGTTCCCTAGTCTTCGCATGGCTCTTACCGTGGCACACTTCAGTTGATCCAGTTGTTGCATCACAGAGTCCTCGTCCTCACTTGGGCCCTTTGTCTTAGCGCTTTTGCCGTCCTCCAGTATAGCACCCAATCTCGCCCTTGGGGTAGGAGCACCTTGGTCCAGGGGTTTCCTGGAGAGGGCTTACAGGAGATCAATAAACTTCCTCATGAGTGCCCCTCGTCAAGAGCAGAATCTCCTCTTCATCTGACTCCGGATTCTGCACAAACTCGAATAAAATGCAAAGCTCGCACAAAGCCTGAACTCCAGACAAGGGTTCTCACCCCGCTAGCTCCTTCATCAAGTCAGCCACCGTGCCGCGACGGATTTTGCCCTGCTGATAAACCTGACGGGCTTCGGCAATGTCGGCTGCCAGTTCTCTGCGCCGATGGTGAATCAGGCGTTGTCGGACGATCTCAATCAATAGCAACTGGTCGTCTAGTGGCAGCGCCTCGACAACTTCAATGACCTCCTGGAAGCGGGAGGAAGCTCCTTTATCCTTACCCATGTATAGTTTCACCTTCCTCTGTTGCCTTTTTGACTGCTGAGCCCGAATGTGCTGCCATCATAGCTTGTAGCACATACTCCAGCAACCAATGCTACGATCCAGAGTCGGTATAGCGTCCAGCCGCCCTGCTAGGCCAGCAAGCATTAAAGGCCCACAAGGATGCGCAGGCGATCCTCCACGTCTGCCAGCGTAGCCTGTGTAACCCTTCCCCTCAGCTCCACCAACCGTTCCTTGGCTACCGAGCGCACATCCTCGCACTTGATAAAGCTCCGCCGCTTGAGTCCTCCTTCGGGCGGGCGGACCTCCACGTGAAACGGGATGCCCTTCTCCTTGCTGGTGAGGGGGATAATGAGGACCAAGTCTGCCGGGCCATGGTTGAACTCATCGACGGAAATCACAAGACCAGGGCGCCGGCCCGCTGCCTCGTGCCCTCGGATCGGGGAGAGATCCACCAGCCAGATCTCCCCACGGGACGGCCTGAGCAAAGCTTACTCCTCCAGCCCATCGGCGAGGGTGCCTTCCCAAGCGGTCCGCTCTTCTTCTTCGTCGGCCCAGGCCTCCTTGTCCGCTCGTAGGGCCGCAAAAGCTACGTTGGCTTCTTTCAGGAACAACTCCCGCCGGTAGCGTTCCACCGCTTCATCCAGGAGTTCTTGAAGCTTCCTCCCGGTTTGGGAGGACAACTTCTGTAAGGTCTCTCTGGCCTCCTGGCTGATCCGCATGGTAGTACTGGCCATCGTCTTCCTCCTCATCGTTACGAATTAGTTTACAAAAGAGTGACATACTCGTCAAGAGGAGGTTCCCTACCTGTGATTTGAGGGACCGATGGGCGCAATATGGCCTTCACTCTCCAAGTGTTGGACGATCCGCTCCGCCGCCCGGCCGTCGCCGTAAGGAGCCTCACACGTAGAGCCTGGCTGAGCTGTGCGCACGGCCCCCAAGATGCGGTCACGTTCACAGCCCACCAGCACGTTCCAGCCCGCTTCGACCGTTTCTACCCACTCCGTCTCGTCTCTTAATGTCACGCACGGCACCCGGAAGAAGAACGCTTCTTTCTGTACTCCACCCGAATCTGTCAGGATAATCTTCGCGTTTTTCTCCAAGAGCAACATATCGAGATAGGAGGTAGGCTTGATGAGTTGCAATCGATTTGTGGACAGCCCAATGGTCTCCAACTGCTTGCGGGTTCGAGGATGCAAGGGCACAACCACGTGCAAGCCCTCTCCGGCAATCGCTTCCAGCGCTTGGAAGATGGACTTCAGCCTCCCCGCGTCATCCGTGTTCTCTGCCCGATGCACAGTCACAAGACAGTAAGCTTTGGGGTTCAGCTTGAGCTCGTCCAAGATTCCTGATCGTTTTTCTGCCAACTGCACGTTGTATAACACGGAGTCATACATTACATCGCCCACAAGGTGGACGCCATTTGTGATTCCTTCTCGCTCGAGATTCTTCACTGCTGTCTCTGTGGGACAGAAGAGGAGATCTGAGACGTGATCCGTGAGTACGCGATTGATCTCTTCGGGCATCTTCTTGTTGAAGCTACGCAGACCTGCTTCAACGTGGGCCACCGGGATGTGGAGCTTGGCAGCAGCTAATGCGCCTGCGAGGGTGCTATTGGTGTCTCCATGGACCATGACCAGATCGGGTTTTTCTTTTAAAAGCACTTCTTCGATGCGCTTGAGTATTTCGCCCGTCTGATCCGCATGGGTGCCGGAGCCTACGTCGAGATGATGATCCGGCGACTTCAACCCCAGCTCCTCAAAGAAGACCTGAGACATCTCGTAGTCGTAGTGCTGGCCGGTGTGCACGAGAATCTCTTGAACTGCTCGTTGGGGATACTGGCGATTGTGCTTCTCGAGGGCCCGCAAGATGGGCCCGACTTTGATGAACTGCGGTCGAGCACCGACGATATTGAGAAGTCTCATGCTCTGGCCGAAAATTCCTGAACGTTTCTGATGATATGTTCTCGCTCTTCCCCGGTCAACTCCGGGAAGATCGGCAGCGAGAGCACTTCACGACTGGCCTGCTCAGACTCTGGTAGCTGCCCTTCTTCATATCCTAGATGCCGGAAGCACGGCTGCAGATGTAACGGGAGGGGGTAGTAAACCTCCGTGGCTATGCCGCGCTCGTTCAGGAATTCCCGCAGCGCGTCACGGCGACCACCAGCCACCCGAATCGTGTACTGATGGAAGATATGAGTTCGTTCGGAAGATCGATGGGGCACAGTAATTCCGTTGATGCCTGCCAGAAGCTCATCATAAGATGCAGCGTGTCTCTGGCGGGCACGCGTCCATTCGTCCAGATGGGCAAGCTTAACTCGGAGGACCGCGGCCTGTAAGGCATCCAAGCGAGAGTTGGTGCCCACCAGATGATGATGATATTTGGGCTTCGACCCGTGAACTCTCAGCAGGCGCACCCGCTCAGCCAGCGCGTCGTCGTTGGTGACGACAAGCCCACCATCACCGTAGGCTCCTAGATTCTTGGTGGGGAAGAAACTGAAGCAACCCAGATGCCCGATTGCACCCACGGCGCGAACGCGATATTCCGCACCGATGGCTTGGGCTGCGTCTTCAATCACCGTTAGCTCATACCGCCGAGCGATCTCTAATAGCTCGTCCATGTCAGCGGCCTGACCATAGAGATGGACCGGGATGATCGCCTTTGTCTGGGCTTGAAGCTGGGCATCGGACTCAAGCAGGTCGAGTACGTGGTTGGGGTTGACATTGAACGTCTTGGGGTCAATATCGGTGAAGACGGGCGTTGCACCGACGTGACAGACCGTCCCAGCGGTGGCGAAGAACGTGAAGCTAGGCACGATGACTCTATCTCCGGGGCCGATGCCCGCCGCTTTGAGAGAGAGCCAGAGGGCATCCGTGCCGCTGGCTACCCCGATGGCATGCCTGACGCCTACATACTGAGCGACCTCGCGCTCGAAGGCTTGGACTTCCGAGCCTAGAATAAACTGCCCCGACTCGATCACACGCGCGATAGCGCCGTCAATCTCGTTCTTGATGGACTGATACTGACGCTGTAAGTCGAGAATGGGAATCTTCATAGATGGACGATTCGCCCCTTGCTCTCTTGACGATACTGACGCCCGCACTGTGCACAGTGGGCGTGCTGGTTTTGGAAGTGCAGTCTCTCGCCGCACTCGCACATCCAGCCGTGGACTCGGGCCGGGACACCGTAGGCGATGGCATGAGCGGGTACGTCTTGGGTAACGACCGCACCAGCTCCGATGAAGGCATGCTCTCCCAGCGTCACCCCACAGATGATCGTGGCATTGGCTCCGATAGAGCAGCCGCGCTTGACAAGAGTTTTCACAAAGCGCTCCGGTCCTTTGGAATCAGCCGCCCGTGGATTTAGATCATTCGTGAAGACCATCGAAGGACCACAGAAAACATGCTCTTCCAGCGTGACGCCCTCATAGACCGAGACGTTATTCTGAATCTTGCATCCCTCCCCAATGACGACATTGCGCCCGATGAAGACATTCTGCCCGATGGTGCAGTTCTTGCCGATCCGGGCGCCGTTCATGATGTGACAGAAGTGCCAAATCTTCGTGCCTGTGCCGACAACCACATTCTCGTCCACGTACGAGGACTCGTGCACGAAATAACCCTGCTCACTCATGGTGTACCGACCTCTTCCAACATGACAGGCGCTCCGTGGGAGTCGATTGATCGTTGCGCCGCTTCCAGGACGCGCAATACTCTCAAGCCATCGCGCCCGTCGCTGCGCGGCGGCTCTCCCCGCTGCATACAAGAGAGGAAATGCTCACAAGCAGCTCGCAACGGTTCGCGGGCTGGAAGGGGCACGACTTGAGCGCCCTCATCGTGCGGCAGAAAAGCGTTATGAGCTCTTGCCATGTATTTCTTGAAGAGCAGCAACTTCTGCGAGGCCGTATCGTCAAAGATCGCCATTCTCTGGCTGCCGATAACCACCAGCTTGCGGGCTTTCCGGGGGTCGAGCCAACTGACGTGCAGATGCGCGCGCACGCTGTGTGCGAACTCCAACATCACGAGAGCCATATCGTCAATGGCATCTTGTAAATAACGAGCACCGTGAGCCCACACGCACTGAGGTTCTTTCCCCAATAGGTGCAGCACAACAGAGATATCGTGGGGGGCTAGGCTCCACAGGGCGTTCTCTTCCGTGCGAACGATTCCCAAATTGAGCCGCTCACTGTAGAGGTAAAAGATCTCTCCTAGCGCTCCTTGCTGGATGGAACGTCTCAGCTGCTCGATAGCGGGGTGATACTCCAATAGGTGATCCACCATGAGCACGCGCTGTTCTCGTTCTGCCAGATCGATCAGGTCTTGGGCCTCAGAGCAGTGCATGGCGATAGGCTTCTCGACAAAGACATGCTTGCCGGCAGAGAGGGACTGGCGGGCCAAAGCGTAATGTGTGACAACAGGCGTGGCGATGACCACGGCTTCTACGTGAGAATCGTTCAATACAGCGGAGAGATCCGAGGTGATGCTCACGTCAGGGTAGTGGGATCGAAGTCCTTGAAGACGGTGGGCGTCGATGTCACAGGCAATGACGTGCTCTTCGTCTAGGAGGGCGCAGAAGCTTCTGAGAAGATTCCTGCCCCAATTGCCCACACCGACGACGGCCAGCTTCTTCTTATTCATGGAGGGCTCCCAATCGGAAGATATGGGGGGCCGACAAGCCGCTGAGCGCGTTGCGCGTGTCGTAGATGAGCGGGCCATGCTGGACGACCAGACTGTAATCAACGCTCGAGTGCTCGGTCGTTATAATGACGAGATCTGACTGCTTCAAGATCTCGGCGGTCAAGGGGATCGACGAATACTCTTGGTCTGCGATCCAGCAGCGCGGGATATGTGGATCATGATAAGAAAGCCGGGCGCCCCATTGGAGAAGATTCTGTGCCACCTTAAGCGCCGGAGACTCGCGCAGGTCATCCACGTCTTTCTTGTAAGCGATGCCCAATAGTAGCACGCATGCACCGTGGAGGCATTTCTTATGTCGGTTGAGAATCTCAGCAGCCTGAGCGACGACATACTCGGGCATGGAGTTATTGATTTCGCCAGCTAATTCAATGAAGCGGGTACTGAAATCATATTCTTTGGCTTTCCAGAGAAGATAGAAGGGATCGACGCCGATGCAATGGCCACCGATTCCCGGCCCAGGATAGAAGGGCATGAACCCAAAAGGTTTGGTCTTGGCGGCTTCGATAACTTCCCAGATGTCAATTCCCATGCGGTCACAGAGCATGGCCAGCTCATTGACTAAGGAGACGTTCACGATACGAAACGTATTCTCCAAGAGTTTGCTCATCTCAGCGACGCGTGGGGAAGAAACTGCCAAGACTTTCTCTTGGATGATCGCTTCGTAAAGAGATTTGGCAAGCTCCGTGCAGCGGGGGGTGACGCCGCCTACGACCTTGGGCGTGTTCTTGACGTTGAAGTGGCGGTTGCCAGGATCCACGCGCTCGGGTGAAAAGGCTAGATAGAAATCCTTACCGACCTCGAAGCCGCGGCTCTCAATCCGAGGTAAAATGACTTCTTCCGTTGTCCCCGGATAGGTCGTGCTCTCCAGCACCATAAGCTGCTGTTCTCTCAAGTGCGGCAGACTTTGATCGACGACGTATTCGATATACGTCGTATCGGGATTCTTGTTCTTGTCCAAGGGGGTCGGCACACAGATCGTAATCACATCGACATTCGCGATGGCATCGAACGTCTGAGTGGCCTGCAGCCTCCCACGCTGGACCACCTCCTCAAGATCGAGATTGATCACGTCAGGAATGTAATTCTTGCCCCGATTGACCATCTGGACACGCCTAGGGTTGCGCTCGATGCCGATCACTGCGAAGCCGACTTTGGCCTTTTCGACAGCCAAGGGCAGGCCGACATATCCCAGGCCAATGACGGCGATCACAGCCTTCCTATTTTGAATCTTTTCAAGTAAGTCCATGCCTATTTGTGTAAGGGATCTGTTACATATACCCCAGCGCTCGAAGCCGCTCCATCACACCCTCTTTGTCCTGTTCGCGTCCTGCGCGCTCTCCGATCCCCAGCTTCTGCTCCCACGCCGGACGGTCATCTGTCTTGGCTCCTTCGATGGAGTCCAACGATCTGTACCCCTGAGCATAGAGAGGATGCATGGGTAAGCCCTCTCTTAACATTACATTCCAGATGTCCTGCTCCGTCAAGGGCAAGATGGGATGCACACGGGTGTGCGGCGGGTCCTCCCGGAAAGATACGAATTGCTCTTGGGCGCGAGCCGGATGCTCATCCCAGCGAATCCCCACAAAGACATAATCAAAGCCATGTGCGCGAATGGCCTGCTTGAGCGCGACGGTCTTCAAGAGATGATTTCCCGCGGGCGTATCCAGCGTATACGGGAATGTCTCATCACAGTAGCCCAAGACTTCTCGTAATTCTCGCTGATTCTCTTCGTTTAAGTCATCCACGCAAATGGGTTCATCAAGCTTGCAAGCGTGCGCGAGAACGTCCTCGTTGCGGGCGATGAGCAGATCGAGCTTCCATTGTGCCTTGACTTGATCGATTAGCCTCCAAGTCTCAGGGAAATGGAGCCCATGGTCGATCAAGAGAGTGGGGATCGTCTTTGAGCTTGCTTGGCGGACGAGCCACAAGAGTACCGTGGAGTCCTTGCCCCCTGTGTAGAGAACCACAGGACGCTTGGCTTGCCTCAGCGATTGGGCGATAACACTTCGGGCGTGGGTGAGTTTTTCGGCTAGCGATGACGAAGATAACTGCATGAATCATTCCTCCTCAAAGGATCGGTCAACGGATAGAATAGCGGATTCGCAGATGAAATGCAGCTTGACGATCCCATGCCAGTCTCACCAATCCGTTAATCCGTTTCACATCCGTTGACAGATCTCACTCCAGCAGATTCCCCCCCTCGAACTCGTGGGGGATCGTAAGCCCCATGAGTGCAAAGATCGTGGGTGCCACATCCAAGATCGATGGCTGCTTATTGGCCATCTCGTGCAGCTTGTGTCCCCGCACGTAAACGAGGGCTTCTTCATACGTATGCATCCCCGTGCGAGCTGTGCGCTGGAATAGTCCTTCATTGCCTATGCCAGCCTTCAGGTCATACCCATTTTGGGGGTGAGCGATGAGTTCCGCCGCTTGAGAGAGGAGTGGCCCCTGATAGATCTCCGCGCGCGTGTAGACCCGCTGGATTACAGGATCACCGCTCTCGGGGCCCTTAAGTTCGTAGAGCGCGTCTTTGAGTTCATCCAGCAGCTGTGGAGCATCTTGGGGGTCCACGCTTCCGCCCGTCTCACGACCCTTCAGGTTGAGATAGATCCGCCCCGGCGTGAGACTATAGGCGACGGAGGACGGATCGAGATCGCTCAGGCTCTGAGCCGCTTTCTTAAAGCGAAGATACCCCAATTCTGTCAAGTAGCGGTTGAGGTCGACTTCGTAGCGAATATCGCAGAAGCCGTGATCGGAGAGGATCATCAACTGCGTGTCGTCATCGAGCGTGTCCGCCACTTGCCCGATCAATTCATCTACTCTTGTGTAAAACTCGCAGAAGTCACGATGGCGGGGATGCAAAGTGTCATCTTTGGCATCCCAGAAGAAGTGATTCATGCGATCGGTCTCCATGATGTGAAGCATGAAGAAATCCCACTCTTGTTCTTCCAAGAGCCGAAAGGCCAGCTTGCCGCGTGCGCGGAGTGCTTGGAAGATCTCTGCTAGGAAAGCAGTCTGATCACGGTGGGCCAGCCAGGGCTCCGCATCGACGAGGTAGTTGAGTGATTTGAGCAGGGGCACCAGCGACGCGGGGTAGGTTGCCTTCTCTACAGTCGGGCTAAGAAAATCTCCGATGAGGATGCCCTCGATGGAATCGGGCGGGTACGTTCCAGGCACATTGATGGCAATGACACGCTTTTGACGTTCGTTCAGGCGCCTCCAGAGGCTCTGTGCCCGAAGGCGTGAAGAGGTGACCACAATGGGATGAAGCTCTGGGTCCCGATCGGTGAAGCCAAAGATGCCGTGCTTCGCTGGATTGACACCCGTTGAGAACGTAGCCCAAGCAACAGAGGAGATCACAGGGAGAACGGAATTCATCTTCATGAGAGATCCCTGCCTGATCAAGCGCTGGAAGTGAGGCATCTGCCCCTTCTGACAAGCCTCTTGTACGAAAGAATAGGGTACGCCGTCAATGCCGAGTACGAAGAGTCGTTTGTCTCTTAGTGTTGTCATGCTGGCACATCCTTTACCGGAAGATGAGTTTCGTATACCTGAGCCAAGCATAAAGCCAGCTTGAGGGAGGCTTCGAGATTCCGGGTTGTTACGTGTTCGATGTTGAGTCCTAGAGGTACAGATATCCCCTCGTTCTCCACGAATTCCATAAGTTCTCTAAGAATCTGTTCGGCCACTTGGGTGGATCGCTCCCCAATTCCGGACTTTTCTCTCAAGATGAAACGCTCGAATTCAGAAGGGATCTCCACTCCCCACCATCGGAGAAAGCGTACGTCGGATTCTGACGAGACGGGAGCGAAACTCAGAAAAATCCTCTTTGGCTCCACACGGAGTTCTCGACAACGCTCCTGATAATCTCTGAGTAGTTTCTTCATGTGCGCCGCTTCGTAGATCACTTGGCTGATGAAAAACGCGATCCCACTTCTCGCCTTCTCAATGAGGCGCTCGGGCTCGTTGGGGCGGGTAGGGATCGTGATTCCTCCCAGAAAAAAATCCCCAAAGATAAAAGAACGCCCGATGAGTCGGGCTGCTTCCGCCACCGAGGGACCGGGATAACGAACCCGGCTCGAATCTCCTCCCACCAACACAAGATTTCGAATGCGATAGTCCCGCCAAGTCTTCATGAGCCACTGTCGTTGGTTGGCCCAGTGGGTGTACACGATGCCGCGATCCACAATCACCTCCCCTCGATGATCAAAACGCTCCTGAATGAGGCGAGCAAAAGACCGAGGCTCCATCTTTGGCGTGAAGGGAGTCACTCGAGGATTTCGAGTCTCCGGGCGCACTTCCGGGATGTTGATCGCCACCACAGGGAGATCATATATGAGCCCTTGCATGCTTTCCAGGCGTGCCTCGATCTCTGCTTGTGGCGCACCCGCGGGCGGCGGGACGATCGTATAGATCACGAGCTGCTGCCAAGGATCTTCCATCTTTAACCGGAAGGAATTCATGGCTTGATGGAGTTGAGGGTGTGGATCAGCTCAATCAAACTCTTCGCAGCTTCCGCGCCTTTGTTCACTTTCGCACCAGCCCGCGCAGCGGCCTGCTCGACGGTATCTGTCGTAAGTACGCCGAAGACAATGGGAGTCCTCGACTGTAGTGCCAGCTGCGTCAGCCCACATGTCACGGCTTGGCAAATATACTCAAAATGGCGCGTCTCACCCCGAATGACGCACCCCAGAGGCAAGATTCCATCATAACGTCTTGTCTCGGCCAGTCTTCGCACAGCCTGAGGAAGCTCAAAAGCCCCCGGCACCCAAATCACATCGATGTCTTTCCCATCCACCCCAAGCTTTGTCAGGGATGTGAGTGCGCCTTTGAGGAGTTTTTGAGTGATGGAGGAATTGAATCGGCTCACGGCCACAGCAATCTTTAACCCGTCTCCCTGGAGCTTCTGCTTAGACGTCTTGCCCATCGGCCTTGACAGAGGGCTCCACCGTTTCGCTCGGAAGGACGTGTTCTAGGCGGTGGCCCAGCTTCTCTTTCTTAGCTTTCAAATACGCATAGTTGTAGCGATTGGGCCGGACCGTGAGCGGAACTTGCTCCATGATCGTTAGACCGTAGCTTTCGAGCCCGACGATCTTCTTCGGGTTGTTCGTGAGGATGCGGATGGTCGTAAGACCCAGATCCCGAAGGATCTGAGCGCCGATGCCGTATTCTCTTAGGTCTTCCTTGAATCCCAGCTGCCGGTTGGCGTCTACCGTATCGAGCCCCTGATCCTGCAAGT
This sequence comes from Candidatus Fraserbacteria bacterium, assembly GCA_037442925.1. Taxonomy (GTDB): domain Bacteria; phylum Bipolaricaulota; class Bipolaricaulia; order RBG-16-55-9; family RBG-16-55-9; genus RBG-16-55-9. Next base: position 19,255 of record JBBIPG010000017.1, read on the forward strand.
GATAGGCTCTGATCTTGTTTCCGAGACCGATTCCGCGGCCTTCTTGACGCAGATACAAGAAGACGCCTCGACCCTCAGCCTGAATGCGCCGCAGTGCCTCGGTCACTTGGGTGCCACAGTCACACTTGAGCGATCCAAACACATCTCCCGTAAGACACTCCGAGTGAACGCGCACCAGCACGTTCTCCACGCCATAGACCTCACCCTTGACGAGGGCCAGATGCTCTTTCCCATCCACCAGGCTCCGATAGGCATGAATCCCGAAATCGCCATAACACGTCGGCAGCTGCGCGGCCGCTATGCGCTCGATCAACACTTCTCGCTCGCTGCGGAACTTGATGAGATCCGCAATGCTGATCATGTGCAACTGAAATCGGCGGGCGAACTTCTCTAAGTCAGGGAGGCGGGCCATTGTGCCATCTTCATTCATGATCTCGCAGATCACGGCGGCAGGGAAGAGCCCGGCGAGTCGGGCCAAATCCACGCTGGCTTCCGTGTGGCCTGCCCTCTGCAAGACGCCCCCGGCCTTGGCCCTAAGCGGAAAGACGTGACCCGGCTGAACGAGGTCTGCGGGTTTGGTGTGTGAGTCGATGAGCGTTCGGATCGTTTGCGCTCGATCCTGCGCAGAAGTCCCTGTGCTAATGCCCGTCCGCGCATCCACGGAGACCGTAAACGCACACCCCTTCCCCGTGGATTCGCTTTGTACCATGAGCTTGATCCCCAGCTCATCCAGGCGTTCTTGCGTCATGGGCACGCAGATGATCCCTCGAGCGTGCTTGGCCATGAAATTGATCTTCTCCGGGGTCACCTTCTCGGCAGCTACGACGAGATCCCCCTCGTTCTCGCGGTCCTCGTCATCGACCACAATGACCATCTCACCCCGGCGGATGGCTTCAATTGCATCGTCAATGGAATCGAAAGCCATTCAATGCCCCCTCTCTTGAATCTGCCTCGCGACGTACTTCGCTACCAGATCGAACTCGACGTTCACTCTATCGCTCAACTGTAGCTCATGCAAGGTCGTGGCGCGCAACGTATGAGGAATCAGAGCCACATCAAAATGCCCCGCTCGAATGTGAAAGGGAGTCAGGCTGACCCCGTCAATGGCCACGCAGCCCTTCTCCACGAGAAGATGGTCGTAACCCGGATCGATCCGGAAGGTGAAGAGAGAGAACTCCCCTTGGGGTTGAATCGAGACGACTTCTCCCACCGTGTCGACATGCCCCTGCACGAGATGTCCCCCCAGCCGATCGCTCAGTCTCAAGGGCAATTCGAGGTTGACACAATCACCCGGCCGGAGTGATCCCAGCTTTGTGCAGCGCAAGGTTTCTGGGCTGATTTCAACTTCGCATTCCCCACGAAGTGAATCTACAGCGATGGCCGTAAGACAGGCTCCGCTGACGGCTACACTGCCTCCTACGGTCAATTCAGAAGAGACAGCCTTGGAAGCGATCCGCAAGCGCGGTGGAGAGAACTCGCGGACTTCCCCGATTGCCGTGATAATCCCTGTGAACATCTTTATGCTATCATAGCGAAATGCCGACGGAATTTGCAATCCCGAAGCGCTCTGAGTAGACTGGGCGCGATTTCAAATCGGGAGGGCACACCTCAAGTTCGCATGAGTTGGACTCGTAGAAGATGGGTCGTTTTGGCCGTCGGCCTGCTGTGGGCTTTAGCGGGAGCTTCCGTAGAGGCGGCTGACCTACACACACCCATCCCAACCGTACGCATCCTCGAGCGCGAAGGCTATCGCGAGATCGAAGTCGTAACCAAGCTCGCTTCCTATCTTTTCTCGACTCAAGGGGGAGTGCTTCGAAGCATCTACTTGCATTTCGCTCCCATGGGAACCCCTCCCGTTGAACTCATCCCGGACGCAGAGACTCGACTTGACCCTGCGAGCGGCGAACTTAAGCGCAGTTACGTGCGGAACGCCCTCTTCCCCTTTCGGCTCGTGGTGGACGGCACACCCACAGATGAGCTCGAGTATGCCTTTGAATCGCAAGACTCCGGACAGCAGCTTCGCTTGCGCTTCACTGCCGAGGTCCAGGGAGTCATCATTAGAAAGACGTTCACTGTAAGTGAGAACCCCTACTATTCCGTGAGGTTTGATCTCGAGGTGATCAACTCCACGGCTGCGCCTCTCTCGCTTTCGCAAGGCATCCAGCTTTTTGTGGGGCATGGTGTGGGAAAAGTCACAGATTCTCGTGGGCAGATTCGCTATCTCTTTGGAAGTCAAATCACGGATCGCCCCCTGGAATCCTCTGAATTCAATGGCTTGGGATTCGTTGGGCAGGGTCTTGTCCTCTTTCTCAAGAATCTCCCCAGCGACGGACCGCGTTCCCCACTTTCGGGTGAGGCCACGGGTCACGAGACGGGCTTGGGAATTGAGATCAAGCTGCTCACGCTCTTAGCACGAGAATCTAAGACGTACTCGTTTGAGCTCTATGCTGGGCGTGCCAAGTATACACTCTTAGAGCATGAAGGCCTCGGACAGCTCGATCCACCCGGCTTCTTCTCCCAGCTGCTCATCTGGGTCGTCGAGTTGCTGGACTGGCTCTATGGGCTGACGAGCAACTATGGGTGGGCGATCATCCTCTTCACCTTGATCACGCGGATTGTGCTCTTCCCCCTGACGCGCCAGCAGTTTCATTCCATGGCCAAGATGGCGGAGCTGCGCCCCAAGCTGGAAAAGCTTCAGCAGCGTTACCCTACCCTGCGACGGCTCAAGGAGCTTCATCCCAACATGAGCCAAGAGGAGCTATTCAAACGGGATCGGGAGAACCGTCGAGCCCTGCAAGAGAAGATGATGGAGCTCTATCGTGAGGAGAAAGTCAACCCCCTGGGCGGATGCCTGCCGGTGCTCATACAGTTTCCCATCTTGATCGTCCTGTGGCAGGCTATTGTCTATAGTGCGGAGACGATCCACCTAAGCCCCGGCTTCCTCTGGATGAATGACCTCTCGCTGCGCGATCCCTACTATCTGATCGTGGCGCTCACAGCCATCGCCATGCTGATCCAGACAAAGACCACCCCCACGCTGACGACATCCACTCAGGGTCCGAATCCCATGATCTTCATGCTCTTCTCCGTTGCCTTGATGGTCTTGTTCTTGAAGGATTTCCCGGCAGGGCTCTGGCTCTACTACTTGCTCACCACCCTCTTTCAAGTGGGGCAGCAGGTGTTCATCAACTGGGAACTCAAGCGCCTCCGTCTGGAGAAGGAGGCAGCAGTCGCTGTGACCTCGGAAGCCAGAACCGAGGGGGACAAAGCTCCAAGAGAATCACGAACAAAATGAATGAGCAGATCAAGCAGGCCGTCGAGCAATACTTTCGCGGGTTACTCACCGTGCTGGGTGAGACGGCGGAGATCCAGTACAAGAAGGAAGGAGAGAATGAGCTTTTCATCAACCTTCAGGGGGTTAGCACGTTCGATGGACTCGACGCGAAGCTCCTTAGAGCCCTAAGTTATCTCGCCGAGATTGCGATGCGACGTCGGTTAGGAACCGGCATTCGGATTCACCTCGACATCAACAATCAACGGGCCAAGAGGCTGGCAGAGATCCAGCAGCTGGCTCGTCGGTTGGCGGACGAAGCCGTGCGAGAATCGAAGAAGATTCAGCTCGATCCCATGGAGACCTACGAGCGCAAGGCTATCCATGAGGCGCTGAGCGGCTATGAGGGAGTCCGCACGTACAGTGAAGGCAGGGGCGCCGAGCGCCGCGTGGTCATTGAGCCCGTCCGTCCATCTGACTCTTAGTCCCAGGGGAGAACCCACTTCCAGAACGGGCCGCGGAAGTACGTCCCGATAATGATGAGCAAGACGAATAGTAGCATAGAGAGCGTAAAGACCGCCACAGTCATGGGGCGCTCTCGGAGGCGTCGGCCCACCGGAGCACTTCGATCGGATCTCCAGAACTCCAAGTAAGGCTCAATGTACGGGATCGCAAGCAAGAACAGAACAAACAGTCCAGGCAGGATCACTCCGCCTAGGGCGATCGAATTTAAAAACCCACCCAAGTTGGGAGAAATAGCTAGAAGCTCTTGAATACCCAAGAAATACCAAGGTGCCTTCTCCGGGTTGGGCGTGAAAGCCGGCGTGGCAGCTTGTTCCAAGGGCGCATCCACAAGCAGGGCGTAGATGCTTAAACCGCCTAGCAAGAAGAAGAAGATGGTCGTAATCACATAGAGGAAATAGGGGTACGTCAGGATCTCTTCTTTCTCTGTCTCTTGGGCGGGGATGCGCTTGGAGAAGACCTGGAGCATCATCTCTACGGTCTTCTCGGTGAAGGGGTACTGCGACGGGATCTCTTTCACTCGGTCTTGTTCTAGAGTATAGCGGAGCAGATCGCTCAGCACTCGAAAGTCTTCTGGATCTCCGCCTCCGTCCACCAGAGCCGGAGCGCGTCGGCGCAGGTCTTTCAGGCGCTTGAGTGTAATAGCCTGAGCGGAGTGAACCTCTGCCAGCGGCACATGCTCCGCGCAATAATCGAGTAGATCTGCCAGTAAGCCAGGGTGGATCTCGAGCGCCTCGGCGACCTCGTAGCCGGGGACTTCGAGCTCGAGATCCTCTGTAACAGCCATCTGACACGAGAGCCGCCACTTCTTCTCGATCTTGTCTTTGAGCAAGTCCTTTTCATTGGCGTTGGGCTCTCCGCCGCCCTTCAGCACGCGCACCGCACACGTAGAGCACGTTCCTCGTCCACCGCAGGTGGCCGGAAGATTGCGGTCATACTTCTTCTCTTGAATGAATTTCAAAAGATTCGTGCCTGCAGCAACCTCGAAATCCTGTTGGCCGAGAATCGTGACCTTAGGCATACTCGATCACCTTGCCCCTTCTGACCCGCGGGCGATCTCTTGTAGCTTCTGGTTCACAGCGCGTCCTCCGGGCAAACAGCGCGTGGGCGGGGCTTTCCCTTGAGCAAGCGCTTGAGCATACTCTTCACAAGTGAGATATCCGCAGGCCTCACAATCGAAACCGGGCAACACCGCACGGAGCGCGCGGGCTTTCTCAGTCAGTAGGCCTCTCGCCGGTGCAGGCCAGCGAATCACCAAGGGCTTGAAGAGTTCAATCGCAAGATCGCTCTCCACGGGCACTTGACAAGCGAGAAAGATCGGAAGAGCACGCTGCCGGGGGGTTAATATGGGGCCATAGTGCTTCTCTTCCCAATTCTCGGCTCCTTCGCGCACCCTCACACGACAACTGGCGCACGATCCCTGACGGCCGCATTGGGTGATCAAGCGATAGCCCGCATCCTCCAGCACTGTAAGCAGCAGTGTCCCTTTTTGAGAAGCGAGTACGCTTCCATCGTTGGCGATGGCGACGAAATGGCGGGGCCGAGCAGTCTCGCGAACTCGCTCTGCGGCATAGAGGGCTACCAGAGCAAAGCCCCCCAGTAGTAAGGGCTGCATGAGGTTCGGAATATGAGCGAAGCCCCATAAGCTCAAGGCCAAAATGAGAAGCAATACAACAGTAATCCCCAAATAGCCTTGAGCGCGGAGTATCTGAGGTATATCCGCCACGGACAATCGTTCGTGAGTGGCTTCGATGGCCTGCACGAGCAGCTGACAGACGAGCCCACCCAGAACAATCCCCACGATGATCGTGTCCAGACGTAGCTGCCAGAGGAGCGAGAGCAGGATGATCCCAACGAGGGCCATTCCAGCAAGCATGAGCGCCAACCCGCGCGTGAGGCGCACCTCTCGCTGCCAACGGGCACGCCGTTGTTGAACGCTCATGCGCGACCTCCATAGCTCTTGGGCAGGGTCCACCTATCGATGAGGGGGACGAATAAGTTCATGAGCAATACAGAGAATGTGACGCCTTCTGGATCGGGAGTCAGTGCCCGTAGGATCAGTATGAGCAATCCAATCGCGATCGCGTAGATCCACTTGCCCCAGGCAGTCATGGGACTTGTGACGGGATCTGTGGCAATAAAGAAGGCTGTCAAGAGCGTGCTTCCGGCAAGCACGTGAATCAGCCAGCCTCCTCGAAACACCGTGGGAAAGAACATCTCCAGCAATGACTGGCCGATGGCAATAGTTGCGAGCATCACGATGGAGATGCGCCAGTCGATAGCGCGAGTCAAGAGTAGCCAGCCTCCCGCGAGCAGCAGCAAGAGTCCCGACGTTGCCCCCATGGCTCCGGGGGCATTGCCTATAAACAATTCTCCCAGCGGCGGTGTCGGTTGGTTCTGAAGCGCAGCCACGAGAGGTGTGATGGTGGTCGTCACGTCCGCAGGCGGTGCCCACTCTACGAATCCTCCTGATCCACCCCAGAAAGGCTGCGAGAATTGGCTCATGAACACGGGAAAGAGGACGAGTAAGAATGCCTTGCCGACCAGGGCGGGATGAAAGACGTTGTATCCCAGCCCGCCGAAGAGTTCTCGGGATAACATGGCAGCGGCCGCACCCAGAGCCACGATCCACAATGGAAGGTTCGGGGGCAGGAGGAGAGTGTATAAAAGAGCGAGTATGAGCAAACCTTCGGTGGGCGGACGTCGTCGGATGAAACTGAAGGCCAATTGCACAACTCCTCCCGCGATCACGGCAACGAGAAAGACGGCCAGAACGTGCCATCCAAAGAGATAGATCGCGCCTGCCGTCGCAGGCAACACGGCCAGAAGAGGCATGAGCATATAGCGTTGAATGCTGACCCCATCTCGCAGGTAGGGCGCGCTCGAGGCAGAGAGATCACTCCCACCGTAGAGAAGATCACTCAGGCTCTGGCGGAGGATGGGTCTAGATACTCTGTGATTCATGATTCGAGTCGCTCCTCACGAATGGCCCGCTTGCCCTTCTGGATCTCGTCCATTACGGAGATCTTGGAGGGGCAGACGTAGCTACAGAGCCCACACTCAACGCAAGCGAAGATATCGAGTTCTTCAGCTCGCCGGAGATCGCCTTGGTGCGCGGCCTCCGCGATCCAAATTGGGAGTAGATTCTGCGGGCAGACTTCGACGCAATACCCGCAGTGAACGCAGGGACGTGGCGTGCCGTTCAAGCCCGTCGTAGCTACCCGTGGACCTCCCAGCAGAGGGGGAATGATGCGCGTATACGAATCGTGTCTCAACCCCGGCCGAGCGCCTCCGAAAAGTTTCTTAGTGGGTTCACGCAGCACAACGAGCGCACGTGTGTCGCGCAGAATGGGTGTGTTCATGTCGTTGACGGCTATTCCTCTCATGGGGCCACCCAGAAGGTTTCTAGAAGGCGTTTCGTGACCAAACTCACGAAGTAGATCTCCGATGGGCGTGCCAATGCGCACCCGCGCGTTGACCGGACGGCGGACGGCTGAGCCGCCTAGTGAAATTACGCGCTCGATGAGAGCCTTCCCTTCGAGCACCGCCTCGTAGGCCGCGAGGACTTGCTGCACATCGCAGACGACTGCTCCGATGGCCGTAGCATGCTTTCCAGATGGAACGTCCAGATTGAGCAGTGTCTTGACGAGAACTTCATCTTCTCCCTGCGGGTATTTCGGCAGAAGGGGATGTATGTAAAGCCAGTCGTGGTAGTCCATGCGGTTCTCTAGTTCTTCGAGGAGGCGAGGCTGATCGTAGCCGATGCCCACGTGCGCATCGACGTTGCCCAGTGCGCTCTTGAGAATCTTGATGCCCGTGACGAATCCCTCAAATTCCTCATAGAGAAGAGCCAGATCTCCCCGTAGATAGGGTTCTGTCTCCACGGCGTTGATCAGGAGATACTTCATCTTGCCGGGATCGACATCGGAAGAGCGATACGCTGTGGGGAAACCCGCCTTGCCCAGAGCTGTGACACCCGCCTCGTACAGTATGCGCCCCAGCTCGTCAGCTCCCCAACGCTCGAAGTTGCCCTTGGGCAGCTTCAAGTACGTCCATTCATCCCGGCCGTCGGATTCGATCGTCACATATGTCGTAATGGCTTGGCTCAGGGGATGAGCCCCCTCATCGATGGCTGTGACTTTCCCGGAGATCGGAGCATGGACAGGCGTTGAGATCATCTCATCCGAGCAGGCGATGATCTGTCCGGCCTTGACTCGATCACCCACGGCCACCAGCGAAGCGGTCTCTGAACCAAAGCCCTGCCGCAGCGGAATCTTGACTCGGGTTGGGACCGGTACTGACACGATGCGTGTGCTGGGGGTGCCCTCAAAGCGGCTGAAGTAGTGACCGCCTTTGAAGGTCTTGAGCGTGCCGACGATGGCCATCAGCTGCGCCCCTCCTCGGGCGGCACGCTGAAGTCGTCTTTGCGGATCCGCCAGAAGTGGATGGCGATCAAGAGCACAATCAAGACCGGCAAGAGGAAGACGTGGATCACATACCAGCGAATGAGCGAGAACTGATTGAGATTATTGCAGTTGCTCACGCCCAGAAGCCCCTGTCGAACTTCTTCCCCCACAAAGGGGACGTTTTGCGCGATGTTGCAGGCGATCTTGGCAGCGTAGTACCCCAACTGATCCCAAGGCAGAATATAGCCGGAGAAGGCGAAGAAGATCGTGATCAAAAAGAGCAAGACGCCGATGATCCAGTTGAACTCCCTGGGTTTTTGGTAGGCTCCGGTGTAGAAGACGCGCAGCATGTGGAAGAAGACGACGGCCACCATCAGCTCGCCGGCCCACTTGTGCAGGTTTCTAAAATAGCGTCCCAGCGAGACTTGATTCATGATGTAGCGGATCGTGTCGAAGGCCCGCTCCACCGAGGGCACGTAATAGAACATCAAGTAGATACCAGACACGACTAAGATCACAAAGAGCCAGAAAGCCGTCACGCCCATCCAGAGCCAGCTGTAGCTCATGCGCATGGATTTCTTGTTGATCGTGGCCGGCAGGACGTGCACGAAGAAGTTGCGGCGGTTCATGGCCAGATAGTCTGTTTCTGTCTGTGGGAGGTGCTCTCGGCGGAAGATGGAGATCCAGAGTCTGCTGCGGCGTAGCCGCTGCATGGTGAGCACGAGCTTATCGATGATCCCGTAGAAGAGCAGGTTCATGTCATCATCCTCGGCAGGGGACGCAATCGCTGCCGTCGGGTAGCGGTCCCTCTACCATGGCTCGCTTGTCGGGATCGAGATAGAGATTATGGCCGACGCCCTCGCCTGTCTTGCGGCTTAACTCATCCGTGAGATTGACAATGCTCTTGTCCACTTGGAGGCGTCCATCGGCGGTGAGCTCGATCTGATAGAAAGGGAGCGGTCGCGGGGCAGGTCCTCCCAGCACGCGACCATCTCGGGCGAATCTGCTTCCGTGGCAGGGGCAGTAGGCATGAACGGTGGGATATTCTGGATTGGGTGGTCCGAAGGGCTTATAAGAACACCCCAAATGCGTACAGATGGCGGAGACGGCCTGAAAGCCTTGGGGGCTGCGAAAGATATACACTTGTTTGGCCTCTAAGAGCCTCATGTCTCCCACTTGATAATCTTGGGGTCGGCCGATGGTGAAGACCGTCGAGGGCTCGTAGTTCATCTTAGGCAAGATGAATGAGATGATGCTGGTGAAGACTCCACCAAGCGAGAGTGCGAAAGCGCCCAATCCGAGGCGGGCAAAGAATTTTCGCCGTGTGATGTGGCGCGCTTGGGGCGACTCCCCAAACTCAGCGACATCTCGGCCATCACGTCCTAGCTTCCGCATCGCCCTGTTTTCAGCACCTTAGTTCACGCTGTGGAGAGATCGTACTCACCTTGGACCACAAGATCCATGATCCGTGTCATCTCAAACATGGGGGAGTCTGCTCGGATTATAGCTGTGACGAAAGAAGAGGTCAAACTCGTTTAATGCTCCCGGCGTTGCTCAAGGTCCGCCATTCGTTCTATAATGGCAGAAAGATCTTTGATCTAAAAGATGGCGAACATGGAGGCAGAGCGATGCGCTATAAGAACTGGATCGGGGGCAAGTGGGTCGAGGCCAAGAGTGGAAAGTACTTCTCATCCACCAACCCCGCTGACCCCTCGGATGTACTGGGCGAATTCCCGCGCTCAGAGAGACACGATGTGGATGCGGCGGTCAACGCAGCAGATCGGGCGTTCACGGAGTGGAGCCGAGTGCCCGCTCCGAAACGGGGAGAACTCCTCTTCGAAGTCGCACAGCTACTGAAAGAGCGTAAGGAAGAGCTTTCCAGGCTCATGACCCGCGAGATGGGCAAAGTGCTCAACGAAGCGCGTGGCGACGTACAAGAGGGCGTGGACATGACGTACTACATGGCCGCTGAGGGCCGTAGGCTTCTGGGTTACGTTACGCCATCAGAACTGCCCAACAAGACATGTTACGGCGTTCGTCGCCCTATTGGGAGAATTGCCGTGATCACTCCCTGGAATTTCCCCTTGGCGATTCCCACGTGGAAGATCATGCCGGCGCTGGTGGCAGGCAACACGGTGGTATGGAAACCGGCGAGCGACACTCCCAGACTTGCGTACGAGCTGGCAAAGATCTTTGAGGAAGTTGGTCTTCCCGAGGGCGTGGTGAATCTCGTCTTTGGCAGCGGCAGCAGTGTGGGAATCCCGCTGGCCCAACATCCCAAGATCGACATGATCAACTTCACCGGCAGCACCGACATCGGTAGAGAGATCTATCAGTATGGCGCAGGCAAGCTGAACAAAGTCCATCTGGAAATGGGGGGCAAGAACCCTGTCATCGTCATGGAGGATGCCGACCTGGAGCTGGCACTGGATGGAATCCTCTGGAGCGCCTTTGGGACTTCGGGACAGCGGTGCACGGCTTGCTCGCGCTTGATCATCCACAAACCCGTCTACAAGACTCTTCTGGATATGCTGGTGGAGAGGACGAAGAAGCTGAAATTGGGCAATGGTCTTGATCCTAGGACCGATGTGGGTCCCGTGGTCAATCCCATCCAGCTCAAGCGCATTCACGAGTATGTCGAGCTAGGCATGAAGGAAGGAGCGAAACTTCTGGTCGGGGGCAGAATCGCCAAAACAGGCGAATTGGCCAAGGGATCATTCTATGAGCCGACGATCTTTGCCGACGTGACGCCCCAGATGCGAATCTTCCAAGAAGAGATCTTTGGGCCGGTGCTGGCCGTCACGCCTGCCAAAGACTACGACGAGGCCATTCGTCTGGCCAATGATACAACGTATGGGCTCTCTTCATCGATCTTCACGCGCGATATCAATCGGGCTCAGCGTGCAATTGATGATCTGGAAGCGGGCATTACGTATGTGAATGCCGGGACGATTGGGGCGGAAGTCCATCTACCTTTCGGCGGTGTGAAGAACACGGGCAACGGCGGTCGCGAAGCAGGTCAGACAGCCATTGATGAGTGTTGCGAATGGAAGACGGTGTACATCGATTACTCCGGCAGACTCCAGAAAGCCCAGGGGATCGAATGATGCTCAGACGGAAGGTGATCTCCCACACATTCATTCAGGCGGCAATCTTGTTATAATCCATCCAGGTGGGGTCCTGGCGCTTAGGGCAAGCGCGATCAAGAAAAGACACCCATCAAAAGAGGAAGGCAAGATACGAAGCGAAAACAGGCAGGCAAAAGGAGGAGGTTGGCATGTGCCACAAAATTCGTTCATTCTTCTGGCTCGTAGCACTGGCGTTTGTCGTAGGGGTGTGGACGAGTCAAACCGCCGTTCAGGCACAGCAGGTCATCGATATCTGCGAAGCAATCGACACCTCAAGCAGTATCAGCAATAATCAACTGGCTCTTGAGATTCAAGGGTTCAAAGCCGCCCTCAACCAAGTACTGCTGCCGGCCGCCGAGGCAGGATCGACGATACGCTTGGCGATTGTAGGGTTTAGTACCAATGTGCAGACCTTCCTCCCTCTGACACTCGTGAACTCGGCGAACAGGGCCGCCATCGAGGCAGCCCTGGATGCCGTGCAGAACACGACGGATCGCCGATTGACGAATATGGGAGGAGCCATCAACCAATGCGTCAGCCTCTTGTCTGCAAACACCGTACCTCGGCGAGTGATTGACCTCTCCACGGACGGTCGACCGACGACGGGACCATCCACCACGACTGCGGCCACAAACGCCAAAAATGCTGGCATAGAACTTTGGACGATGGGCATAAGCCCCAGCGCAGATAATACTTTGCTAAGCCAAATCGCCGGCTGTCCGCCTGCCAGCCCCAATTGCGGGGCCAAGAACTTTCCCGTGGCGACCTTCAATGACTTCGCACAAGCCGTCAGAGAGAAGCTGGAACTGATCACCAATGGCGGTGTCCAGCAGCCACCAATCGCTGTGGCAGATAGTACGAGCACCCAACCTGGCACACCCGTCGTGATCTCCGTGCGCAACAATGACTCTGATCCAAACGCTGATCCTCTTACGATCACCAACGTCACTCAACCCGCCAACGGCACGGTGGTCATCAACCCCGACGGCACCGTGACGTACACGCCGAGAAGCGGCTTCATCGGCACGGACACTTTCACATACACGATCAGCGACGGTAGGGGTGGAACGGCGACCGCGACTGTCACAGTCTTCGTAGGCGTCAGTCCGCCGGGCCCGCCAGGACCGGGACCAGGGCCTGGGCCAGGTCCTGTGGGCATCCCGGATCTCTCGACGTCTGGCTATCTGCTTTTGATGATCTTGTTCTCGCTGTTGCTCGTGAGAGAACTCTATAAGCGTGGCGCGCGTTCTCGCACGGACTCGTAGAACAAGAAAGAAAGAAAAAGAGAACGGGGGAGGGATGCGCAAGCACGCAGCCAGCAACTCTCTTGCGATCTGGGGTCTTGCGGTCAAATCTCTGCTCGTCTTTGCGGGGACGTTGGCTCTGGCTATCACCTTTCTCCTTAGCCCTATCAGTCGGGCGTTGCGAACCCAGCTGGAAGTGATTCTTGCGCAGACAACGGGCACATTTCTGAGTTGGTTCGATCCTTCCGTGGCGATTCTTGGCTCTACGGTGAGAATCAACGACTTCTCTGCCGAGATCATCCCGGCCTGCACCGGCCTATTCACCACATCTATTTATATTGCTGCCGTGCTCGCTTATCCGAGCAGATGGAAGGGTAAGCTTCTGGGAGTTGCGCTCGGAGTCTTTGGCATTTTGGCCCTCAACTGGATTCGCATTGTGAGTCTCTTGCTGGTTGGGGCATACTATCGGCCGGTATTTGAATTTGCGCATCTATTTGTCTGGCGATCCCTCGTCATCTTCGCTGCGGCGCTTCTGTGGCTCTACTGGGTCAAACGCTTCACCCATGCGACGTAGGGATGTACTGCTGCGTTTTGCACTGCACTTTGTTCTCTACTTCCTGCCACTCACGTTCCTCTGGATTGCCGTAGGACCCCTCTATGCGGCTCTCATCTTCACGGGAGCCAATCTCGTGTTTCACCTGGACGATCCTCCGGTGGCCCGCGTGGGAGAATTCTATGCCTACCGCGTCACAGAAACAGGGGATGTGCCGGTCTTCGCATTCGAGAGATATGGTCTCTTTTTCAACGCAGTTGTGCTTGTTGCGCTGCTCATGGCCACACCGGGACTGGTGTGGCTTGGCCGCCTGAAACGCATAGCCCTGGGAATGGCCCTGCTGGCTGTGGCCCACGTGCTCTTTGTCGTGTTTCAGGTGAAAGCCAGTTTCGTGAATATGGGTCTTCTTCCCATGTCGCCACCGGCGGCCTACGCGTACAACTGGCTGGCAGTGCTCTTTGGCACGCTGGGAGAGGGACTCTTCCCCCTGCTCATTGCCGGAGCGCTCAGTTGGCGAGCCTGGGGACAGGCCCTGGGAAAGTGACGAGGCGTCAGTTGGCCTTTTCGCCGTGTTGTGTTAACATCTATGCACCAAGGGAAGAGTGTCAAATCAAAAGGTGATCCGAGTCACAGACGTTACATTCGTAAGGAGACTAGAATCGAGCAGACTTGACAAATCACACAGGTAGGCACCGATCGCACACGAGCAAAACAAGGAGGCTAGCTGAAGTATGACAGCTGCCCGATGGAGATGGATCTGGTTTGCGTCCCTTGCCGTCTTGGAATTGTTCGTGCTTTCCGGATTTGGACAGGTGACAACATCGATCGATCTTGCTGAGGAAGCCGTAGATTTCACGATCATCTCCCGGGATGGAAGCGATGGCTTAGGCAGTGCCAACGCCATGGCTCTGGGCGACTTTAACGGCGACGGGATCTTGGATCTACTGCTGGGTTCCGGCAACGGGGATGGGCCGGACGACCGACGCACAAACGCGGGAGAGGCATATATCATCTTCGGACGACTCGATCTGCCTCCCACGTTCGATGTGGATGGCGTGCCGGGCCCCGATGTCATCATCTACGGGAAGGACCCGGGGGATCAACTTGGCAGAGGCGTGGCGGCCGGAGATGTGAACGGGGATGGGATTGATGACGTCATTCTCGGTGCTCCCGGTGGGGATGGTCCCGCGAACAGCCGCGATTCCGTAGGCGAGGTCGTCGTCATCGTGGGTGGTTCTTCTCTTCCGGCAAAGATCGACTTACAGCGCTCTCCAGTGAATCTGATCGTGTTTAACAACCAGCAGCGCAGCCAATTTGGTAGTGCCTTAGTATCTTTGGACATCAACGGGGACGGCATAGACGATGTGCTCATCGGCGATCCGGCTGCTCGCCGAGAAGCCGGGAGCGTATACGGCATCTACGGCCGAGTGGATCTTCCAGCGCGGGTTGACATTTCCGAGCCCAAAGGTCCGGATCTCTTCATCTACGGTGTGGATAGGGGTGACCGGGTGGGCAGCACTTTGGCCCGTGGGGACATCAATGGCGACGGGATCACGGATCTGGTCATTGGAGCACCCTTTGGCGATGGTCCAGGCAACAACCGCTCGGATGCGGGAGAGGCGTATGTGATCTTAGGCCGTGGTGGGCTCCCGCGGGTGATCGATCTGGCGGCCACCAGCGCGGATATCACGGTCTACGGAGCCGATGCGCAAGATCAACTGGGCACGTCGGTGGCCACGGGGAATATAAACGGAGATGGGATCACGGATTTGCTCGTGGGAGCACCGGGGGCGAGTGGCCCCAGCAACCAGCGCGGAGCGGCGGGCGAGGCCTACATCATTTACGGAAGGGGGACGTTGCCCTCGGTCTTTGACATCAGCACCAATAGTCAAGATGTGGTTATCC
>JBBIPG010000018.1:0-33703 GCA_037442925.1 Candidatus Fraserbacteria bacterium
CAGCAGGAAGCCTCACAACGCACTTCTTCCGTTTTGTGGACCCGCAGATTTTCGATGCTGTCGAACGCACATTCTTGGTCTGGGTCATGCTGATCGTCGGCGGCACGGGCAATAACCGCGGAGCCATCTTGGGGGCGTTCATCATGTGGTTCGTCTGGACAGCTCCTCAGAATCTGAACGACGTGCTACCGGCTACTTTGGATACTCCTCTGGGCAAGCTCAATGTGGCAGCTCAGCTCTTCGGGCCCATTCGGCTCATCTTGGTCGTCATCGCACTGGAACTGATCTTGCTTTTTCGCCCCAAAGGGATCTTGGGTGAAGAGAAGATCACATCGACTCTGGTAGCCCAGGCTCCCGATGCCAAATCTGACTCGGCAAACTAGAAGACCTCCGGAGTGCCGGAGGTCTTCTCTTGCCAGATCTTACAGTTTAGATCGTTATGGAGGAGGCGTGCAGGTTGGCGGGGTGCCCGCAGCACAACTGTAGGGCACTGGATCATCAACGATCTTGCCATTGACGATCTTCCATGTCCCGACCGGGCCCACCGGCTCACCGGCCGCGTCAAGATCGACGGAGCCCGATGCGCCCTCGTAGTTGACGTCCTTGCCTGCCCGGATGTCAGCCAATGCTTGACCCAGCTGGCCCACCGTGTAGACCGTTCCTGGTGGGTTGGCTCCGAAGCGCATGGCGTCGCGGATGGCCGGCCCATTGTACACACCTGCCTTCTCAATGGCTAGAGCAAGCAGAGCCAGCGCATCGAAGGAGTGCGGCGTGAAGACGAAGGGGTCTTCGTTCAATCTCGCACGGTAGGCTTTGGCATAGGCTTCCCCACCGGCTCCCGGGGCGAGCGCCGGAGCCGAACCCACCTTGCCCTCCAGAGGTCCTGTGCCAATGGATGCGACCAAGCGATCGATCAGGTCCTGATTCTTGTTTCCGTCGACGAGCAGGTCAAAGTTGGTCACACCTGCCTGCACCATCTGTGTAATCAGCTGCTCACCCTCGTCGAAGGTGATCAGCGAGATGGCGTCTGGGTTTCCTGCGCTGGCGGCCGCAATCTGTGCGGAGAAGTTCGTGGTATCTGTTGCGTAGAGCTCTAGAGCGTTGACCGTTCCGCCCTTCGCCTCGAACTCTCGCTTGAGCACATCCGCTAGACCCGCTCCGTATGCGTCGTTGCGGGCGATGATGGAGATATTGCGATAGCCCTTCACACGAAAGGCCAGATCCGCGAGTACGATGCCCTGCAGGGTGTCCGGTGGTGCGGTTCTAAACAGGAAGTCGTTGTCCTGCAGGTTGGTGATGGCCGGAGACGTAGCAGACGGTGAAATCTGTACGACTTGGTTTGGTACCGTCACAGAAGTAGCAATGGGAATGGTCACACCACTGGCTGCCGCTCCGAAGAGCGCTTCCACACCGACGACGTTGACCAAGTTGTCTGCAGCCGCGACGCCCGTGGTCGGGTTCGTGCCACTGTCACGGGTCACCAACTCTACGCGCCGACCACCCAGCAAGCCGCCTGCCCCGTTGACCTCATCCAAGGCGATTTGTGCGGCTACCAAGAATCGAGGCCCGAAGCTGGCCAGCGTACCGCTCAGTGGAATGACGGCTCCGATGAGAATGGGTTCCTGTCCGAACGTGCCAAATCGCCCCAAGGCCAGTGTGCCTGCTGCCAATCCCATGCCCTTGAGCAGCGTTCGGCGGGAGACACGCTTGTTGCCTTCTAACAGAACATTAGACATCTTTTACCCTCCTTTTTGTTTCGTGTGGTCTAGACCCACAAATACTGATGTTCCGCGCGGTACAGTTTTTTGCGCTCTTTTTGTCACGATGCTGAGGGTATCCCACCCCCTTTTCGTTGATCCGGTTGACTTTTGCCACCTACAAATTTGATTTATATCATATCTCTTCACAATTGTCAAGGGTATCATGCAAAGAAATAAGGCATCAGGCGCGGATCGTATAGGATCGAGTTGGCTCCAGAACTTTGGTGGTCGGGTCCACTTTGAGCCCTAAGGCCTCCAAAGCTTCAGCTCCTAGGAGCGGTTCGGCTCCCGGCAGGAGCACCGCGGTAGCCGGTGCCTCTCGATCCTTGATGCGGATCACCACGGTACCAACCTGTGCTTCAACGGACTGTCCGTTGGCCAGGCGCAGCTTGAGCGGTCTGGGCAGCCTGGGAATCCCCAAAGCCTCTGCGAGCTCTGGAGAAAGCACCGTATATGTAGCTCCTGTGTCCACCAAGGCGGTCACCTTACGCTCGCCTCGAGATCCAATTAAGGTCAATTCAATCTGGACGTGTCCCATGTCTTTCTCAATATACGCCTTTAGGAAGAGGCATGCAAATGGAATGAAACGCTTGCATCTCGCTCCCTCTCACGCCTATAATCGGCCTACATCCCATCGGCGAAGGGAGTATTATGTCTTATCCAAAAGGACTCAAATACACGAAAGAACACGAATACGTCAAATCAGAAGGCAAGAGGGCGCGCGTCGGCATCACCGATTACGCTCAGAAGCAATTGGGCGATATCGTCTATATTGAACTGCCGAAAGTCAACAGAGTCGTCAAGCAGTCTGATGCGTTTATCACAGTGGAGAGCGTCAAAGCAGCCTCCGACGTCTATGCCCCCGTAAGCGGCACGGTAGTCGAAGTGAATGCGAGCCTCCAAGATCATCCGGAGCTGGTCAACCAATCGCCATACGAGAGAGGCTGGATGGCCCTCATCGAGATGAGCAATCCCAAGGAACTTGAAACCCTCATGAGTGCGGAGGAGTACGAGAAGCATATCGGAGAACTCCAGCAATCGTAATTGTTTTCATCCTTGAGTAGATGACCGCGATCATGGCGCTTCGGATCTTATGGAGCTAGCATCTCACGTGTAGTCATGAGCGAGTTCATCCCCCATACTCTAGAAGATCAACGCCAGATGCTCCAAGCCATCGGACTTAATTCCATCGATGAGCTTTTCTCGGACATCCCTCAAGAGATCCTCCGTCGCTACCAGCCTCTGGGATTGAAGCCGCTAAGTGAACTGGAAGCCAAACAACTCTTGACTCGAATCGCCGACGAAAACCTAGATCCCTCCCGCTACATCTCGTTTCTCGGAGGTGGAGTCTACGATCATCACGTTCCCAGTGTCGTCAACCATTTGTTCACGCGCTCCGAGTTTTTCACGAGTTACACGCCGTATCAAGCCGAAGTCAGCCAAGGGACACTGACGTGGATGTTCGAGTTTCAGACGATGGTCTGCGAGATTACCGGCATGGATGTGGCCAATGCATCCATGTACGACGGCGGATCCGCCCTGGCGGAAGCCATGCTCATGGCCCACAACATCACGGACAAAACGAAGTTTCTCATGGCGAAGAGCATTCACCCCCATTATCGGCAGATCATTGAAACATACGCTTGGGCAGCGGGCTTGGAGCTGATCGAAGTCCCGTACGATGAGAACGCCCAGCTCGATACGAGCTTCGTCCAAAAGCATGCCACAGACGATCTGGGCGGCCTGCTTGTGCAAACTCCCAACTTCTTCGGGGTCATCGAAGATCTCTCTCCGCTAAAAAACACAATTAAGAATGCGCTGCTTTGCGTCAGTGTTCATCCACTATCGCTTGGCATTCTTCGCCCGCCGGGGGAGTTCGGCGCAGATATCGCCGTGGGAGAAGGACAGGTCTTGGGAAATTCTCCCAATTTCGGCGGGCCACTATTAGGGCTCTTTGCCTGCAAGAGCGCCCATCTCCGAAAGATGCCGGGCCGCATCTCGGGAAGAACGACAGATGCCAAGGGCAATGTGGGGTATATCATGACGCTCCAAGCCCGCGAGCAGCACATCCGTCGGGCCAAAGCCACATCCAACATCTGCACCAATCAAGCGCTCTGTGCTCTCGCTGCGACCATCTATCTGGCTGTACTGGGCAAGCGTGGATTCCGCAAACTTGCTGAATTGAACACTCAAAAAGCGCACTATCTGGCACGCAAGCTTACAAGCATTCGTGGGTTCTCGCTCAAGTGGCCGAAGGCCCCGTTCTTCAACGAGTTCGCTCTCCAGACACCCATTAAACCTTCAGAACTCTTGAATAGACTCCGAGAGCGAGGCTTCTTGGGCGGGTTTGATCTCGAACCCTACGGCTACGAGCGAACTCTACTCATTGCCGTAACCGAGAAACGTACTCGCCAAGAGATGGATGGCTTTGCTCAAGCAATCAAGGAGGCCTCACAATGAAGCCGGGCGATACGATCTACGATCGCGGGGCACCCGGCCGCTACGCGCTCAGCCTGCCGGAGCCCGATGTAGAGACGAAGCCCCTTAAAGAGCTGATCCCGCAAGCTCTCCTGCGCCCGGATGACCCGGAATTGCCCGAGGTCAGCCAGATTGAACTCATCCGGCACTACACGGCCCTCTCTCAGAGGAATTACGGTGTAGATACGGGCGTCTATCCCTTGGGCTCATGCACGATGAAATACAACCCGCGCATCAACGAGGAGACCTCGGGCCTTGCTCCTTTTGCTTTCTCCCACCCTCTGCAAGGGGAAGACCATTCCCAAGGCAATCTCAGATTGATGTATGAGCTGGCAGAGTTGCTCAAGAAGATCGCCGGTCTCGATGAGATCACTTTGCAACCCGCTGCCGGAGCACACGGCGAATTTCTGGGCATGTTGCTGATCAAGAAGTATTTCGAGGAGCATGGCCAGCTGGCAGAGCGCAAGAAGATCCTGCTGCCTGACTCTGCCCACGGGACGAACCCAGCCTCCGCCCACATTGCTGGTTTTGAAGTGATTGAGATCCCATCGGATTCGAGGGGCATGGTCGATCTGCAAGCCCTCAAAAAGAACGTGGATGAGTCTGTGGCCGGCATCATGCTCACCGTTCCCAACACACTGGGGATCTTCGAGGAAGATATCTTAGAGATCACCGAGCTGATTCACGAGGCGGGCGGCTTCTGCTATTTCGATGGGGCGAATCTCAATTCGATAGTGGGGCGAGCGCGGCCGGGGGACTTTGGCGTGGACATCGTTCACTTCAACCTGCATAAGACGTTCTCTACCCCTCACGGCGGAGGAGGCCCTGGTGCGGGTCCCGTCGCCGTAATTGAAAAACTAGCTGCCTATCTGCCTGTGCCGCTTGTCAAGCGGAAAGATGGGAGATTCTATCTTGACTACGACCGCCCGAAATCCATCGGGAGACTTCACTCGTTCTACGGAAATTTCTCCGTGCTCGTGCGGGCATACACGTATATTCGCATGCTGGGAGATGAGGGACTCAAAGCCGTGAGCGCCAACGCCGTGCTCAACGCGAATTATCTCAAAGAGCGCTTGAAGCGCTATTACAAACTGCCCTTCGAGCGCCTCTGCAAACACGAAGTCGTGCTTTCGGGCAAGGGGCTGGCAGAAGATGTGCATACGATCGATATTGCGAAGAGATTGATCGATCACGGCTTCCATCCGCCTACGGTCTACTTCCCGCTCATTGTGCCGGAAGCGCTGATGATCGAGCCCACGGAGACGGTCTCGAAAGAAGAGCTAGATGCTTTAGCAGACGCCTTCCTTGAGATCGCTCGCGAGGCTAAAGAGAGTCCAGAATTACTAAGAATGGCGCCCCATAACGCTCCGGTGGGGAGGCTGGATGACGTGAAGGCCGCCCGAGATCCCGTGCTACGAATACCCAAAGCGGCCACTCGGTAGCCTCAGACCTCGCCCCAATTCTTCCCAAGTTTCACATCCACTTTCAAGGGCACAGCCAACTCCATCACGCTTTCCATTGTCTTTTTGATGATCTGAGCAGTGCTCTTTGCCCGATCTTGATCCACCTCGAAGATCAGCTCATCGTGGATCTGCAAGAGCATGTCTGCCTTAAGGCTCCCCGCTTGGATCTGCTCATAGAGGCGAATCATCGCCAGCTTCATGAGATCTGCCGCGCTTGCCTGGATGGGCATGTTGATCGCCTCACGCTCCGAGCGACTATCTAACTTCCCGAAGTAGCGTCGCCTCCCCATGAGTG
Source organism: Candidatus Fraserbacteria bacterium (assembly GCA_037442925.1). Lineage (GTDB taxonomy): Bacteria > Bipolaricaulota > Bipolaricaulia > RBG-16-55-9 > RBG-16-55-9 > RBG-16-55-9. The sequence continues at coordinate 5,997 of JBBIPG010000018.1, forward strand.
ATTCGACGTAGCCCTGTTCCCGCGCTTGGTTTACAATGCGCTCCATGTATGCCTTCACACCAGGGTAGCTCGCAAAATAACTCTGGATGAATTGATCGGCGTCTTTGCGAGGGATCTTCGCCCACTGAGAGAGCCCATAGCTGCTCATCCCATACGCCAGCCCAAAATTGATTCGTTTGGCGATATCCCGTTGTTGAGCATTCACCTTCTCCAGCGGCATTGAGAAAATCGTGGCGGCCGTGCGCGCGTGGATGTCCTCATCGCGCGCGAAGGCTTCCATCAGACCTCGATCTGCGGTGATGTGTGCCATGATTCGTAGTTCAATCTGCGAGTAGTCGGCCCCGATGAAGACTCGGCCCCTCGGAGCAATAAACGCCTCACGGATCTGACCACCCAGTTGCGATCGGATGGGAATATTCTGCAGATTGGGCTCGCTGGAGCTAAGACGCCCTGTGGCTGTCACGCCCTGATTGAAGGACGTATGAATCCGGCCTGTAGCTGGGTTGATGTGCTCCGGCAGCTTGCGCACGTACGTGTTGAGCAGTTTTTCCAGTTCGCGATATGTCAAAAGCTTTTCGGGCAGGGGATGCGACGCCGCCAACTCTTCCAACACAAGGGCATCTGTGGATGGCCCCGTCTTCGTCTTCTTAAGGACGGGAAGATTCAGCTTATCAAAGAGAATCTGCGCCACTTGCTTGGGCGAGTTGGGATTGAACTCTTCCCCGGCCAACTGAAAGATCTCATGTCGGAGCTGATCGAGCAATACTTCCAGCTCTTTGCCTTGCTCGCGCAGCACGTCTTGATCGATCAAGATGCCCTTAAGTTCCATGGCAAGGAGCACAGGGATGAGCGGAAGCTCCACCTCATAAAAGAGCTTTTCTAGTTTGTGCTCCGTAAGCTTCGGCAACATCACGTCTTTGAGGCGGATGACGGCTTCGGCGTCGGCAACCGAATACTCAGCCGCATCTTCCAGGGAGACCTTGCTCATCTTGGCCTTGCCCAGATCTCGAAAACTCTTCATGCCGTGACCCAAATAGCGCAGCGCCAGCTCATTTAAGTCTTTCCTGCTCTCAGGATCGAGCAAGTAGCCAGCCAGCATCGAGTCAAAGGCAATCTTGCGCAGATGCACTCCAGAACGAGCCAGAACTTTGGCATCATATTTGAGATTCTGGCCGATGATGGCTAGGCTATCGCTCTCCAGAATGGGTTTGAGCTTGCTGAGCACGGTTGCCCTGTTCAACTGAGGGGGGATGTCTAGACCCTCATGGCCCACAGGGATGTAGTAGCCCTTGTGCGGCTCCAGGGCGATCGCGATCCCCACGATCTCGGCCTTCATGTCATCTTGACTGGTCGTCTCAAGATCCAGCGAGATCTCGCGGGATCTTACTAGTCTCTCGCACAAACGGGTAAGAGCTTGCTCAGCCAAGATGATCTCGGAGTCCACTTTGTGAAGGGGCTGAGGCATTGCTGGTCCGCTCAAGCCCAGTTCCTTGAGGATGCTCTGAAATTCCAACTCCTCAAAAATCCTCTGGATCTCGGTCCAGTCCGGTATCCCCACTTTGCAACGTTGGAGAGGGTTTTGGATGGGTATTCTCTCAAGGCTCACAAGCTCATAGCTCAGCTGGGCTTGGTCTTTATGCTCTAGAAGCGCCTGTCGGACTCGCTGGTTTCCCAGGCGCTCGGCGTTTTGCAACACGTGTTCGAGAGTGCCAAACTCATGCAAGAGCTTGCGGGCTGTGACTTCGCCCACACCCGGCACGCCGGGCACGTTGTCCGTGCTATCGCCCGTCAGTGCCAGATAATCGCGAATCCTTGAAGGCGGCACACCCAAATAGTGTTCCACTTCCGTCGCATCCATCCTCGCGAAGTCCTTGCCCGGATCACGCGAGGGCTTTAAGACGGCAATCTGATCATCCACCAGCTGCATGAGATCTTTATCTCCACTTACGATGAGCACTTCGAGACTCTGTTCCCTTGCGTGCTCGACAAGCGTGGCGATGAGATCGTCTGCTTCATAGCCGGGCTCTTCGAAGCGGGCGATGCCAAAGACATCGATCAACTCCTTCACACGAGGGATCTGGACGGCAAGCGCATCTTCCATTTTGGGACGGCCTGCCTTGTACGCTCCATAGCGCTTGTGGCGCAGCTTTTCTCCCGGTGCATCGAATGCCACTGCCATGTACCGTGAGGGATACTCACGAAGCAGTTTCAAGAGTGTTCTTGTGAATCCGTATATGGCACCCGTGGGAAATCCGGCGCGCGTCGAAAAATTTTTCAGAACGTGATACGCAGGATGGAGAATGGATCCCGCATCCAGGATCAAGATTCTCTTCTCATGCACGCTTTCTCGATTCAGTGCAGTCATGCTTTCGCGCTTCCCTAAGCCAGCTCCCCTGCGAACGACGTTTCAAGAGATGACAAAGCGCCACAGCCAAAGCATCGGCAGCGTCATCAGGCTTGGGCAACTCCTTCAATCCCAATAATCGCTGGACCATGGCCTGAATCTGCGGTTTCTTGGCCCGCCCGTAGCCGCAGATCTGACGCTTCACCTCCAAGGGCGTATAGCTTTCAACATCCAAACGATGTGCAGCGAGCAGCACGACACCACGAGCCTGTGAGACAGCCATGGCCGTTGTGACATTCCTGTTGAAGAAGAGCTGCTCGACAGCTGCGGCTTTGGGCTGAAACTCTTCAATCAAATTCACCACTTCATCATAGATTGACTTCAGTCGGTGAGGAACGGGGTTTTCTGGAGACGTTCGAATCACTCCGGCTTCTAGGACCTTTAGTCTCGTCTTTTGAGAAGAATTGCCCTCCTGAACGAGTGCATAGCCGGTGATGGCCAGTCCTGGGTCAATCCCCAACACTCTCATTGGCTCCCAGCTCACGTGAGTAGCTCTTTGAGTTTCTCCAACCGTGGATCGACGCAATGCTCTTGCGCACACGTACAAGCCTGCCGGTTGAGATCTTGTCCGCATGTGGGACACAAGCCTTTACAGTCGGGGCGACAGAGTGGCTTACTCTCCAACGATGTGGCAATCAGCTGCTCAAAATAGGGCAGGAGCTCCAGCTGATCGACTCCATGCTCGTAGCTGAACCCATCAAGAAGAACTCCCTCGAACCCCGTCTCCGGCTCCTCATGGATCTCCATGGATCTCTCCAAGCGGACGGGATAAGATACGGGCTTCAAGCACCGGCTGCATTCAAGTTCGATTTCGGTTGTGAGTTGAACGTCCACATAGACAACGCCGCTGCGATAGAGCGCTTGTCCTTTCATGCCCACCGCGCGTGTGAAGGTCACAGGGCGCCCCTTGTACGCCATGTGTCCCCAGTTCTCCAAGTGCTCAAAGGCGTGGGGTCGCCCCTCCAAAGACTTTAGCCGCTTTACGCTTAACCTCAACTTCGATCACCCAAGGATGATCATAACAAGCTGCACCAGATCTAGCAAAAGCTGGGTTCCGCTTGACGAGGCACCTTGGCGCATCTATAAAGTAAGACTACACGGGTTCATAGCCCAGAAATGGAGGTACGGAGGTATGGACATTCTCTTTCTCATGGGGCGCATCTTGTATTCGCTCATCTTCCTAGTAAGCGGCATAGGCCATTTCATACGCCTAGAGCAGATGGCCCCCTACGCCCAGGCCAAAGGAGTTCCGGCCCCCAAGCTGGCCGTAGCCGGCACGGGCGTCTTGCTGCTGCTGGGAGGCCTAAGCGTGCTCTTGGGCTTCTATCCCACCGTCGGCCTCATCTTGCTCATCGCCTTTCTGGTACCCACCACGCTCATGATGCATCGCTTCTGGGACATTGACGACCCCATGCAGCGCCAGATGGAGATGGTGAACTTCAACAAGAACCTGGCACTTCTTGGGGCAGCCCTCATGCTGCTTCTGCTGGAGCGCTGGCCGCTTAGCTTAGGCGGCTGGTAGAGGGAGAGGTCACTCAGGTATTGCCGGAGCGACCAATGACGCAGACTTATGCCATCTTTGGGGTTTACGCCGTCGCCTCGGGCGAACGAAGATGAGGAGTGATCATAGAAGGCGTCAACGTCCTAAGCATCGCCGTAGCTGGACTGGTCGCGGGCTATGCCATGGCCTGGGTAGGTTACTGGATGGAAGGTTTTCTCAAGCTCCCGCGGGTGGATCTGAGCGAGGCTGGTTTCATCTATCTGGACGAGGACGGGCCCTCTCGCTGGTGGATCGGCATGCTGACTCATCAGATAGATAGTGTTATCTTTGGCCTGGCTTTCGCTGGTTTGCTCTATGCTCATCTGCCAGGCTGGGGTTGGCTGAGGGGGTTGCTCTTTGGAATCATTCTCTGGCTCATGGTCTCGCTGGCAGCTATGATGGGCAGAATCGGTGGAGCCAAGGTCTTTCAGACGACGATGCGCATGACTCCACCCCATATGATCGCTAATCTCTTGCTGCATCTCGTCTATGGTTTTGTACTGGGAGCTTTGTATGTTCCCCCACGATAAAGGGAGGTCCACTCGATGACACGCGCAACGCGAGATCGAGAAGCGCTCCGAGAGCAGGTCCTGAACGAGCGTGCCAAGATCCTCCGAAAGTTGGAGAAGGAACGCAGCAGCAAAGTGATCACCTTGATCCACCGCCGAGAGCCTTGGATCGAAGTGAACAATGGGGAAGAGGCTGGCATCATCATCGAGGACAGCGAGAAAGTCTTGATGGACATCCACCGAACGCCCAAAGATCGTCCGATCGATATGATTCTGCACACTCCGGGTGGATTGCAGCTGGCGGCAGAGATGATCGCATCGGCGCTGATGAAGCATCCGGCTCCGATCACGGCCATTGTGCCGTTCTACGCCATGAGCGGCGGCTCGATGATCGCGCTGGCGGCAGATGAGATCTTGATGGAAGGTTTTTCAGTGTTGGGTCCCTTGGATCCACAGATCGGGGGGATGGCCTCCGGGGCCATTGTGGAACTGCTAGAGAAGAAGCCCATTGAGAATATCAGTGATGAGATGGTGATTCTGGCGGATTTGGCTAAGAAGTCGATTCAGGAGGTCAAAGCGTTCATCAACTGGTTCTTGGCAAATAAAGAGATGGACGAGAAGCAGCGCGAACTGGTGGCCGATTTCTTGACGGGCGGACACATGGCTCATACCCGACCGTTATCTGTGGAAACGCTGATGGAGCTACAGCTTCCGGTGAAGCTCGGCGTGCCAGAGCTGGTATTTGATCTCTTTGAGACCTACGAGATTGGCAGCGTCCAGCGGCCTCAAGTGGCTTCCTTCCTCTGGTAGCCAATCTGATGATGAGAATCGTGAAGCAACATCGTCTCGTGTCTGCACTGAGGAACTATTTGACTCATCTCGACAGCGCAGTGGATGCGCGTGCGATTGCGAACGCACGAAGAGAACTATTGAGCACAGTTCCTCAAAAGAGCAAGTGGTTCTTCTGTGAGGTGGACGGTCAAGATTACGCCGTGCGGGTCTCGAAAGACAGCCGAATCGAGATCATGCACAACATTTTTAATGGTTTCCGTAGCGCATCGCATCCGCGACCATGAGAGCATACTTGATGGGCTCAAGATCATGAACGCGAACGATGTCAGCCCCATGAAGCACCCCGATTGTCACACTGGCGATTGTCTCTTCTAAGCGTTTTTCAACGGGCCTTTTCGTGAGCGCCCCCAGAAACGACTTGCGCGATGTTCCCAGCAATACGGGTCTTCCCAGCTGCTTCAGCTCTGACAATCGTCTTAGAATCTCCGTGTTGTGCTCCGGTCGCTTGCCGAAGCCAATCCCCGGATCGACGATGATCTTCTCCTCTGAGATCCCTCGCTCGATAGCCCACGCAATGCGTTCACGCAAAAACTCGATGATCTCTTTGACTACATCTCTGTACGAAGGGCTTTGTTGCATTGTCTTGGGTGTTCCCAACATGTGCATGAGCACAACGGGGACATCGGCCTGTGCCACCACCTCTGCCATGCGAGGGTCGAGCCGCAAAGCACTCACATCGTTGATCATGTCGGCTCCGGCCTTGAGTGCTTCCTCTGCGACTTGTGCTTTATAGGTGTCTACGGATATGCAGATGTCGGGGAGTTCTGCGCGCACGGCTTCGATCACGGGAATGACTCGGTGGAGTTCCTCATCCAGCGAGACAGGCTCCGCTCCCGGTCGGGTGGATTCGCCGCCGATATCTAGAATATCCGCGCCCGCTTCAGCAAGCTGCCGGGCATAAGCCAGAGCAACTTCTACGCTCAAGTAGCGTCCCCCATCGGAGAACGAATCAGGCGTGACGTTGAGGATGCCCATGAGAAGCGTTCGGCTTCCCACTTGCTTGAGAATTCCTGTTCTCGTCTGCATGGTACAATGATAGCATGGGGGACATTGCAGACCAATGGCATGGCGTATTGAAAAGATCGTTTCTGGTGGGCAGACAGGGGTAGACCGAGCTGCTCTCGATGCAGCCTTGGAACTGGGGCTGCCATGTGGAGGCTGGTGTCCGAGGGGTCGAAGGACCGAGGATGGCCCGCTCCCGAGTCGCTATCCTCTGAAGGAGACGCCATCAGATGAATATTCTCAGCGGACGGAGTGGAACGTGAGAGATTCCGATGCGACGCTTGTTCTGACTTGCGGTGAACCCACTGGCGGGACTGCTCAAACGATTGAATTCGCAGCCCAACTGGGCAGACCGTGCCTTGTGATGGATCTCACAGATCCGCCGAGCGTATCAGTTGTGGTTGCTTGGGCAGAGAAGCACAAGATTCGAGTGCTCAATGTGGCAGGGCCAAGAGAGAGTAAAAACCCAGGGATCTATAGGGATGCCAGGCGATTTCTTAAGAAACTCTTCTCTTGAGAACCTCGTTTATTTCCCGCAGCCATCACCCTCAGCTTACCCTTGTGCTTCCCGTTCCAGTCGCCTTCTCAAGTCATCCGGCAGCGGAATCGCCTTAAACGCTGTTAAGTCAATCGTGACGTGAGTAATCTTCGCTTCCGCACAGAACTCTCGTCCCTTGAAGACCCGAAACGAGAACGTCACGGAGCGAGTGCCCAGTTTTGCCACTTCCAGCACGATATCGATGGCATCGCCGTAGCGCACGGGTTTTTTGAAGTCGGCCTCGACATGAACAATGGGAAACCCTAGGCCTAACTCCCCGATCAAGTAGGGGTACGGAAACCCCATATGCTCCATGAAGGCCTCTTCCGTACGCTGGAAGTAATCAAAGAAGTTCGGGTAGTAGACGATGCTGGCATAATCGATCTCGCCGAAGCTGATCTTCCACGTAGCTTTGTAGGACATGTCGTCCATCGTACCTCAGCTCTTGGCGATGTTCCAGCGAAGTGTGATGATGTCGTCGATCTGCAGGAAGAGGAAGGGATCGGGGTTGACAGAGGCCATGCAATCAAGTAGACTTTATGTGATAGAGATCGAAGAGTCACCGGAACACCATGAGCATAGAGATAAAGCAAGTTCTGCCGCGAGTCACGAAGCAACGCAAGGCAATCTTTTCCGCTCTCCAAGGAGACGCATCGCATCCCACAGCCGATGAGATCTATCAGCGCGTGAAGCAACGCTTGCCTCATATCAGCCTGGCTACCGTCTATCGCAATCTTAAGCTCCTTTCCCAAGAGGGCCTCATCCTAGAGATTCCTACGCCCGACGGCCCAAGTCGCTACGATCCCCAGACTCATCAGCACTATCACTTTCTCTGCGATCGCTGTGAGCGTGTGTACGACGTAGAGATCCCCGTACAAGGGCAGCTCAACCGTGAATTAGGCCGTCAGGGATTCAGCATTCGCTCTCACGAGATCGTCTTCTACGGTCTTTGCCGACGCTGCAGCACACGGACATCCCGCGCTTCCTAGCTGGAAAACTCATCTGCACGCAAAGTAGTTAGTAATGATTCCTATTTGTGAAAACCTCTTGACAAAAGCGGACTAATTTAGTACGCTTTTTGTACTTAGAAAGCTTACTCAAAGGTGGGATCGACTTTGCACAAGATGATACCGCGCAAGTCACTGATGCTAGGGATCGTGCTGGTCTCTCTTTCTTTGCTCATGCCGGGAGGTGGAACCCTACCCGCGAAGGCTACGCAGGGATCTGGGGATCTTGTGATCTTCTCGGGACGCCGAGAGCCTCTGCTTGCTCCCGTGCTGCAGCTATTCCAGCGACAAACGGGCATGCAGGTCACGGTGAAGTTCGGTTCGACTACCGCTCTCGCCCAGGAGATCCTGCAACTCCAAGGCGCTGGCCGCCCTGTGCCCGATGTGTTCATCGCCAACGATGCGGGGACGCTGCAGTTCTTGCAACAAACAAGAAGTGCATTTCAAGCATACACATCGGCGCACATTGAGAAGTTGCCGGAGCGGTTTCGGGATCCTGAGGGTTTCTGGATGGGTCTTTCCGGGCGCAGCCGAGTGATCATCTACAACCGAGATCTCGTGCAACCGGAAGAGTTACCCACCACAGCCTTCGATCTGATCGACCCAAAGTGGCGAGGGAAGATCGCAGTCAGCAACGCCAGCGACACGGATGGGTTCGTCCCTTGGGTGAGTGCACTACGCTTGACGCTGGGGGATGAGTTGACCAAAGCATTCCTGTTCAAACTCAAAGAGAACCAGATTGCGATCTTGTCGGAACAAACGGACATCCGAAAGGCGGTGGGGCGCGGTGAGTTCGCCCTGGGTCTCATCAATAACTACTATGTCTATCTGCAACGCCACGAATCGGATCCGGCTGTGCGCAACGTGGGAATTCTCTATCACGATCAGGGTTCGTTTCAGGTGGGTACGCTCGTCAACGCCACCGGAGCTGCCATCGTCCAGGGCGCCGCTAATCTTCAAAATGCCCAGCAGTTCTTAGATTTCTTGGCTTCAGAAGAAGCCCAACGACTTTTTGCAGAACTCAATTTTGAGTATCCGCTGCTCCCCGGAGTCCGCATACATCCTGAGGTGAGCGAAGAGCTTCCTGGGGGGAACCTAGACGGTCTCAAACAACTCCCCGTCTCTCCCGCGGATCTGGGTAAAGAGCTGGAGGCCACTCAGCAGCTACTCGAAGAGGTAGGCTGGTTCTAGCGCATGGCCGTCTCTGCACGCGCACTCGTTGGTAGATTTGTCCAGCGACGCCGAGGGACCCGGTTCTCGGGGCTCTCGGTGCCTTCAGCACTGATTGCGCTGGCAATGGCCTCCCCACTTGTTTATCTACTCTATCAGGGGATCAGCGTCGCTCCGGATGTCTGGGCGCGCTTGCTGGGGACCCGCGTGCCCAGCTTGCTCGTGAACACGCTCATGCTGACGGGCTTCGTCACTGTGGGCGCACTAGCGCTGGGGCTCTTGCTCGCTTGGCTTGTGGAGCGTACGGATCTTCCCGCCCGAAGAATCTTCGGCCCCTTGCTCCTCACCCCCTTCATCGTCTCTCCTCTCGTGATGGCCATCTCTTACGTCGGGTTCTTTGGGGTGGGAGGCCTGCTGGACAAAGCTTTGCGCGGCCTGGGCTGGGATGGCGCTGTCCCCTCTCCCTATGGCTTAGGCGGCACGGTGTGGGTGTTGATCCTCTCCACATATCCATACGTCTACGTTCTCATGCGGGCGGCGTTCCGCGGACTCGATCCCACTTTACTAGATGTGGCCCGCTGCAGTGGGGCTGGTAGGGCCAGAATCGCCCTCCGAGTGACGCTCCCCCTGTTGGCCCCTGCCCTGAGCGCTGGAGCCTTCTTAGTTGCTTTGTACGCGCTAGCCGATTTTGAGGTGCCTGCCCTGATGCGCTATCCGACGTTCGTGACTGTGATCTTTCAGCAGCTCACCGGTCGCTACGATTCGAGCGCCGCGTCGGCCTTGGGGACGGTGCTTGTGCTCCTGATGATGCTAATGCTCTGGGGACAGAGGGAGCTATGGGGTCGCCGCCGCTTCGTCCCGGAAAGAATTTCAGGCCGCCCTTGGCCTGCCGTGCCCGTAAGAAACTGGAAGATCCCAGCCCTGGCCTTGATTGTGCTTGTGCTCTTCGCCGGGCTGCTCTTGCCGATGGGAATTCTCTTTTACTGGCTCGTGGAGAGCTGGCTCATCCCACAGGCTCTAGCCGTGCTTTGGGGGACGAGTGGGAGGGCTCTCTTGGGCTATCTGCTGAACAGTCTCTGGGTTTCGGCAGCCGCCGCGACTGTGGCCGTCGTAGGGGCCCTGCCGATCGCCTATGGCTCTGTGCGCTATCGCGACCGCTTGAGCCAGACGTGGGCTTGGCTCTCACAGGCGGGCCAAGCCCTGCCGGGCGTCTTGATCGCGTTGGGGTTGCTCTCTCTGATCTTGCGCTTTCTGCCGGGACTCTATGCTACTGTCTGGGTGGTCATCTTAGCCTATCTTGTGAGATTCTTCTCTCAAGTACTTCAGCCGCTTCGCTCTGGGCTGGCTCAAGTGCCGGCCCATCTGGAAGAGGGAGCGCGCCTACTGGGCCAGCGGCCGCTGGGAGCCTTCAGACGGGTGACGCTGCCACTCCTGTGGCCCGCGCTGGCTGGGGGCTGGACGCTCGTCTTCTTAAGCGCGCTTCGAGAGCTTCCGGCGACGCTTCTCCTGCGCCCGGCGGGCTTTGACACCTTGCCGATACGCATCTGGACAGCGGCCGGTGAGGGATTCTATGCTCAGGCAGCTCCGGCTGCGCTTCTGCTGGTGGGATTGTCGATACCGCTGCTCGTCTGGCTCCATCGCGGAAGCTCGGCTCCAGGGAGCATGAGATCCTATGACTGATCTACAAAGAGAGCGCGTCCACATTCGACTGGATAATATCATGCACGCGTATTCTTCAGCGTCCGGTGAGGAACGCTTGGCGTTGGGTCCGATCTCTCTAGACATCATCGAGCGGGAATTTCTTGTGGTGCTCGGGCCTTCTGGATCAGGCAAGACGACACTGTTACGAATCATCGCGGGACTGGAGATGCCACTGGCAGGCCGGGTGGAGCTGGCGGGTTCTGATGTCACGGACACAAGACGCTACCCGCCGGAGGTGCGCGGCGTCGGGATGGTCTTTCAAGACTACGCGCTCTTTCCACACCTTACGGTCTGGGGGAACGTCGCCTTCGGGCTCTCGGGCCGCAATGGTACAAAACGGGCGCGCGTGGATGAAGTTCTGAAACTGGTCGGCCTACGGGGGTTGGAAGAACGCTATCCTCATGAGCTTTCCGGGGGCGAGCAGCAGCGGGTGGCCCTGGCCCGCACGCTCGCACCCAATCCCAAGGTCGTGCTGCTCGATGAGCCGTTCAGCAACTTAGATGCAGATCTTCGTCGTCAGATGCGAAGCGAAGTGAAGGCCATCCTGCGTGAACTTGGAACCACTGTGATTCTGGTCACGCACGATCAGGAAGAGGCGTTTGATCTAGGGGATCGCATCGCCGTGGTACATCGCGGTCAGTTGGAGCAGTTGGGCAGCCCGGAAAAAATATACGCCACTCCTGCGACGCGCTTTGTAGCCGAGTTCATCGGTCGTGCGGACTTCCTCCTCGGACGGCGTTGCTCTGAGGGCATCGCGACAGAGGTGGGGGTTTTCCCAATCGTGAGCGGAGAAGATCGAGTTTCAGCATCTGATACTTGGGAGATCTTGATCCGTCCGGACATGGTGGAGATCGAACCAAATCCGCAAGGAGAGGCTGTGATCGTGGCCCGGCGCTTTGCGGGCATGCACAAACTCTACTGCTTGGAGCTCCCCTCTGGTGCGAGGGTGCACAGCTTGCAGCCTTCCACAAAGACGCTTGAGGAGGGGAGCCGGGTTCACCTGAGAGTCTCGCTGCACTCTGTGATCGCCTTTCCTCAAGGATCCTAGACTGTGAATCTCCCTATTCTCGTCTGGTTGCTGCTGAGCACGATTTGGGGCTCCACGTGGCTCTTCATCAAGCTGGGGCTGGATGAAGGTCTGCCACCCCTCACCTTTGCCGGTATTCGATTCGTGATTGCATCGCTTCCCTTGGCTGTGTGGCTCGTGATCCGCCGCACGCCCCTTCCCAAAGACCACCGCGATTGGAGGCTGATGATAGGCACGGGCCTCTTGACATTTGCCGCCAACTATGGGCTTGTCTTCTGGGGTGAGAATCACATCTCTTCGGGTTTAACGGCCATCCTTTACACGACGTTGCCCCTGTTCGGCCTTGTGATCGCGCACTTCCTCTTGCCGAGTGAGCCCATGACCGTTCGCAAAGTGAGTGGCGTGCTCTTGGGGATTGCGGGCGTGGTGTTGATCTTCTCTCATCAACTCTACATCAGTGATCCCATGGCGATGTGGGGAAGTCTTGCCATTGTCTTGGCGGCATTGGGAACAGCGTATGCCGGAGTGCTCATCAAAGCGCGCGGAGGGCATTTCGATCCTTTCGTGCTTACCACCGTGCAGATGATCTCGGGCTTCATCCCGATGCTTGCGATCTTCATTCCTATTGAAGGCAATCCGCTCAGCTTTCACTGGACTCCTTTGGCGTTGCTTGCGCTTTTCTATCTCGCTTTCGTCGGATCGTCACTCACGTTTGTGCTGCTCTACTGGCTCTACAGACACATGGAAGTGACGAAGACTCAGCTTATGCCTCTCTTGAGCACGCTGATCGCTGTAGTTTTGGGGGCCATCATCTTGCACGAAGAGCTCAGCTGGCGGACAGCTGGGGGAGGTGCTGCGATTCTCGTGGGACTGGCGCTAGCAACGTGGAGGCCGAAGCGCGAGAATCATGTTGTTCCGGTAGGCACTACAAGGGAGAGAATCAGTTCGCTCTAGATTCTGGCGTAAATTCGTTCAATAAGGGTTCTAGAAGTCGTCTCCATTCACGTTTGGAGGCTAGGACGCCCGCAATTTCTAAGTCGTCACCATCGTAGTAGATCTCAAATTTGTTATCGCAGCAGCCGCACTTTATCAGCAGGCGCGGTGATTTCTTCTCCTGTGCTCGTCGATGCCAGATCCTCAATTTCCAATAGCCTTGCTCGTCGTGCTGAACCAGCTTCTTGTTCCACTTCTGAAAGAGCTTTGACAGATCGGCCATGACGTGCCTCCTCAGTCTAGCGTTGATTGCGCCCCTCGATGATCGCAATCTCTTCCTCCCTCAACCCGTAAAGCTTATACACGATTTGATCGATGAGGGAGTCCGTCTTTCGTAGTTGTTCTTTAATTGTCAGCAGTTTGTCTAAGGCAGCTTGATAGTACTCGCTGAGCCGTTCGTGAAAATCCGGTGAAAGCTTCTCTCCTAAGCGCTTCTCATTCTTCTTCAAGAGCTGCCAGAATTCATCGAACTCCAAGTGAGGCTCGCTCTTCTGGTAGTTGCCCAAGAAATTCTTGAGCTTTGTTTTGTTGGTCAGCACCTCTAAGCCTCGATTGCCTTCGCTATCGGGTTGGATTTGCAGTTCTGCTTCCAGCCACGCGAGAAATTTCCTAATTTCTGCTTGTTTTTGTTTGTTCAGCTCGATCATCTGGTCCGCAAGAAACGCTAAAAAATCGTGGACGACATCTGAGCGTTCCAAGAGATTGCCTTGGGCATCGTAGCCGGAAGGATCGTCGTCTTTAAGTCCGTGGGCCTCAGCTTGTTCTCGTGTCAGATAGCCTTTGGCAATGGCCTTGTTTACCGGGATGGCACGACTAAAGACAATGAAATGGCCTCCTTCATCCTTGGGAAGCATGGCTTCAACCTCTGCAAGAAGCGCGTTTAATGGCTTATTCATTTTCTTTATACTGCTTGAGAGGGAAGTTGTTGCTGTGTTGAAGCTTGAGGCACAACTTGAATGTTCATAGTGACAGATGAAGAGTCGCTCTCGAACAGCTTAGCTCCCATACCGCCTGGCGTGTCCTGTAAGGCCTGAACGCTCCGTAGATAAAGCTCCCAAACAAGATGCCACAACTCACTCTGATTGTCGATCAGTTCCGCATTGAGTTTGAGTTCTTCTTTGGCCTCTTTGAAATTGATCACCTTACCATGAGTCTTGTACTTTTCACCGGTAGCCAATTCTTTAGCCACTTTTTCTGCTTGCTGAGGGTCATGTTTGAGCATGCCTGCTTTCAGCCATTTCTCAGCAAACTCTCTTGAGTTATCAATAGCATCCTCACAGAACTTTAGGATGTCGGGTCTGATTTGAGAAAGAATGGGCAGAAAGATTTGCACGGGCTCCTTGTACTTTAAGATCCGATCTCGAATAGAATCAAGCCCACCGATGTAAGCACGCGCTGGAATCAGTTGGACTTGTCCTGTGGGAAGAATGATAGGGATTTGGGGATCAATGGGGCCAAGCTCTGCTAAGTACCCCATGTAAATCTTGTCTACTCCAAGAGCGATCATGGCAGCGGCGCTTTTGGCATAATTGGGTACGATGACGTTAAATTCAACATTAAAGCGCTCTCGGCACATCATCAAGATCTTCTCGGCAGCGTTTGGGTCTCCTCCGGGGCTGTTGATCATCAAATCTCCCATGAGACCATCTGCTGTGGCCCTCAACAAATCTTCGAACAGCGGTATATCCTGCTGAATGATGCCAGCCATTGGATGGCTAATGCTGGCTGTGTAGACGATCAATTTTCGCCCTGTGAGTTCTTGGATCTTGCGGATTAGATTTTGTCTGATTTTGGTAGCACCGGCAGGTGAGCGCTCGTCAAGGATGCGGCTGAAGATGGGGTCTGCGGTATTCAATTCAAGTCTTATTGCTTACCAGATGCAGTCGGTAGTAAAACCCTTGATTAGAGGAAGGAAGGACTTTCAAAATCTCCTCGAGATCTTGAAGTTCTTTCAGCTCCTTGCTGTGTCGCGAGAGTATATCTGCAAGGAATCTTTCTCTTTCACTGGGCAGGCGACCTTGTTGTGCTGTTTGTAACTGCTCACTTTGTGCACGCTTACTAGGGTTAGCCATGAGCTTGTGTCCCCCCATACGACACAACAAAGTGTAGCCCCTATTGAGCAAAATGTCAACTTTCGCCGAAAGCTTTCTGATAAAGCTCCTTGAGCTTCTCTAGCTGCTGCTTCCGCTCTGTTTCGGGTGTGGTGAAGAAGATGCGGCGGATGGGGAGAGATTCGACCTCATAGTTGTTGACGTTATTGTTGGTACTTGTTAAGCGGAAGCGCCATTCAAGCAGTGAACTATTCAACAAACTCACGAAGAATAAAGGTTTATATGCCTTGGTTCTTGACCGTAAGTAATTTACAGAGTTTCCCAGAAAAGTTTTTGGTTTGATCAGGGTGGCTTTTAATCTCCGTCTGTCGTCTGTGCCAGTTATTCCCTGCATTACGACGCGACTCATTAGTACATCCTGTGCTTTCGGAGTATCACCGTAGAGTTTATCAAATCTCTCTTCGTCCACCCATTCCTTCTCGCCTTGTCTTAGCTCTTCGGAAATGGTATAGCGATAAACTTGTGTGCCTTTAAGCATGACTTGATCATTAGAGTTCTGAGTAATGCAGGGGCGACAGAGTGTTAAATCAATCTCGCCCACGCAACATTCAATTGTTTGCCCCAGGAACACGATCAAGGGATTGGAGTACAAGAATTGGCAAACTTTCCAATCTTCGATAGATAAAATTGGGATGGTAAAGGTGATTGGATCAAAGCTTTGAATCATCTGCGAGTTAATTCTAAATTCTGGGGAGTCAGGCAATATCTCTTTGCCGGGATGCACATGCAGCCTGAATTCAACACTTGGGCTATCTCTTCTAAAAATGACGATGCAGGTAGAAAGTTTGGCATCAACAAATACTCTGTTGTGAGGGTCATCCTTTTGAGGGAAAGCCTCAAGCTGTTGGATACTACACCTCTTCAGCAGAAATTTGCGTAAAGCTGAAGAAGAAAGATCGCTTAAAACAGATAGAGGGATTATCTTGCCAATAAATCCATTCCCCCTAACGAGCTGAAAAGCTAAAAGCACGAATAAGCGATACATATTAAATGTTCGCCCCAACGCTTCTTTGAAGATTCTGTTACTGCGCAGATAAGATATCTGCTCAGATAAGACTTGGTCGGTTTCAGATCTTTTGAGAATGTCATAAGGCGGATTCCCCACCACCACATCAAACCCTGGATTCTCGCGTCGCCTACCTTCCGCGTACCAGATTTCGGGAAATTCCAGCTCCCAGTGGAAGAAGTGCTGTTCCTGAGCGACCTTGAGCGCTTTATCTGCTTGTGCCTTGACTTCATCTCTGAACTTCTCAGGAATCCGCTCTGCACCATCGACCACGAAAGTTTCCACACGCTCTCTCCACTCGTTTGAGAAATCTAGAAAATGCTGCGCAGCCAGTGCGACATCGAAGCGCTGCTTAAAGGGCTTTAACCAGCTCTCCGCTTGCTTGTGTAAGCGATGACTCTCTTCAACTTCTTTGAATGTCGCGTCCGTGAGCTGGTTGACTATGAGATAATTGCCGACTGCTCTTAGAAAGTCTCGATAACGAGGTGAAGCCTCAAGCAGATGCTCTTTGATGTCTAGTGCACCGATAAGCGAGTTACCACATTTGAGATGATGATTCAAGAACGAAAGAGGTGCGCCAACGGTAAAGCTGTTCAGCCACAAAGAGACTTTCGCCAGCTCAACAGCCATTTCGTTGAGATCGACACCATAAATGCACCTCTTCATCACCATGCGCTTGACGATGTGCTTGTCCTCCAACTTGGTCTCGTCTAACTCTACACCCTGTTCGGTAGCGCTCTCTCGAATCTGCTGGCGAATAGTTTCAATCTGCTGATACAACGGACTCTCATAACGCTCTTCGCCGAAGTATGTTTGGCCGTGATGTTGCTCCAAGAGCTCGATGATGCGATCGGCCAAGAAATCAACGGCCCCCACAAGGAAGTGGCCGCTGCCCATGGCTGGATCAAGCACCTTGAGCTCGAGGGCTTTCATTGCAGGATCATGCTTTTCCGCCAGCTCGACCGTCTTCCAGCGGGCACTCACATCTTTGCGGGCTTTCAGTTCTTTGATTTTCTTCTGAAACTCCTCTTCGATCTGTTTGATGAGCGGTCCTAGGGTGTTCTCCACGATGTATTGCACAATATAATCAGGTGTGTAGTAGCTTCCCGTAGTTTTGCGCTCGGACTCGTCGTTGGTGATGATAAGATCGCCCTTCTTGTATTCCGCTAAAACGCGCTTGCCTATGGCTTTAGCTTTCGAAAGGTAGCGTTCTTGGCCTTTTTCTTTGACAACAACGAGATCTTCTTCAGCGATGCGCAGCTTAAACTCTAAGAGCCCTTCATAGATGCTGCCCAGCTGACGCACTCCCAGGTCACGATAGTTAATGTGCCTTGGATTCTGATGGTCCTTGTAATCACGACTCAGCAAGTCGAGTGCTTGGGCTAGCCAATGGTCTGAAATTGCATATTGCTCCAAGAATGGATGAGCGCGAGGATCGAAGAGTCCCCCATTGTAGACCGGAACGTTGAGGGAAGGATCACCTTCGTTGATGATGCGGAAAAGAGCTTTCAGACAATCCCAGAACTGAGTTGCGCGCTGGCTGAGCGTATCGCGTTCTTCTACTCGCCGTTTAATCTCACCGCACAGCTCGCGCATAGAATAGTTATCATAACGCGGATCGCGCAGGGGCAGTAGATCACGATCTTCAGCATATAGAATGAACAACAGCCGATAGAGCAGCGTGAGCACATTCTTGTAGACTTCATCAAGGAAGGCTTGATCAATAGAGATGCCCTTACGCTCAGCATTTTCCACAAAGCCCTGGGCTAGATAGATGAAGACGTCCTCAAAGATCTTCTGCTTAAGGTCTTCTGTAACGCGCTCTTCGTAATTCTTGCCTTCTTCTAGCGCGAACTCCAGAAATGTCTTGTATGGTCTCTCAGCTGTGGGCACGAAGGCATCTCGGCTGAAGAAGAGATAAAACAGCTTAAAGGCTTCAAGTCGTTCCTGGTCAGAGAGCGGGAAGAGGCCATCGGGGTTCAAGATAGGGTCGAGGTCGAATTCAAGGTAGCCTTCCGTGCGAGATTTGGCTTTGTGATAGTAGAGCCGCCATAGGCATCCGTTCGTCAGGATGCCCCACAGGATTTTGCCATCGGAGGCCAGCTCTGTGCTGGAGAGATAGCGTAGGATCTGGCTCGATGGGGTGCCGGGATCGAATGCATCTTCCAGCCCTCCGCGCCGATCCAAAGGACGCTCGAAGCGCTTGGCTTCCAGGATGGCTATGCCAAGCTGAAACTGTCGTGACTTGTCTTCCAGTGCTCGCTGTTTGGCTGAGTTGCTGTCGAAAAGCAGGTAATCGGGTTTATCTGTTCTTTGGCCGGGCTTCTTTTGGCGTAGGTAGGTGAAGCCTAGCTCGTTAAGTATGGGCTGGATTAGCTCATCTTCTGTGTCGGCTTCATCGGGTCTTTGAGCCCTTCGAAATTTCTCGTACCTGGACTGAATCTTCTTGTGCAATTGGGCAAGTTTAACTTCGTCCAGCGCGCGGTAGTCCGACGCTTGGCGCACTCCTTCCGCAAGGAAGTAGTGAGTGAAGAGACTCCCTTGCGTGATAAACTCCAAGAACTTATAGTTGCTAGCTTGGGAATCATTCATGGCTTAGAGAGGATACCGCCTGTTGAAACCTCTGCACAAACTCAACTTCCATTTGGCGATTCTCGTAGCCTGTTGAATCTTTGCCGCGATACGAGTCGCGATACCAGCGCACGGTTTCTGCCAGCCAATCTGCGAATGGCGTGGTTCTAAAGTTGATTTCTCCTACAGCCTTGGATATATCGAGGATGAAGTTCATCATCTGCGCATACGGCTCCGGATACTCAAATCCACTGGCCTCCAAAATCTCTGCGGGGACGTGAACCAGATTGGGTCGGACGTCCAAGGCCTTTGCGACGGTTTTCAGTAGATCTATCAGGGTGATGACTTCGCTCTGAGCTAAGTTGTACGTCTGGTTCACAGCGTGCTTGCTCTCCAGTGCTTTGAGATATCCACGCGCGAGATCCCGTGAATAGACCAGACGAAACGATTGCACACCCCCGTTGGTCACGATGAGCGGTTTCCCATCCATCAAGCGTTGAAAGTAGAAATAGCCGCGCAGCGTGTGATCTTCGGGACCTAGCACCATCGGTGGGCGGATGATCGTGTAGGGCAGTTTGACTTGCTCATGGAGCGCTCGTTCAGTGCCCAGCTTGCCCATCGTGTAGCTCCAGAACGGTGAAGTCTCCTCTCCAGCAGGAGCCTTGAAGTTGAGGTCAACATCGTTTTCCACAAGAGGCATCGTCATCGTACCCGAGTAATAGACGGATGCTGAGCTGGTGAGCACGTATCGTCCCAGGTTGCCCTGGAATGCTTTGAGGGCAGTCTCCACGTGATCCGCCGTGAAGGCGATGTTATCTATCACAACATCAAATGTCTTGCCCTTGAGCTTCATATGGAGATCGTCTGGGTTCTTGCGGTCGCCCTGGACGTGTTCGACTTGATCCCAGAAGGGCGGACGTTGATTGCCTCGGCTGAAGACTGTGACATGATGACCCGCTTTGAGCAATTCCTCCACGATGGCTTTGCCGAAGAACGTTGTTCCGCCGATGACTAACACAGAACTTTCCACAGAGACCTCCTCGGTAAGCAGTACGTCAAGGATAAACGATCTTCTGGTAGCTTGGCAAAAGAAGGACGAGAAAGCAGATATCTCGCGGGATGCTAAGGCAACTACAAGAGGGCAATAACGTGAAAGAATCAGCGATTACTCTGATTCCGAACTGCAAAGAGAAGAAGGCGGTTCCCCGCTCTTCTCTCCCACAAATACTTCCTTACGGAGTGACACTTCCCATCCTGCCCAAGAAGGAAAACGCAATCGACATCAGCAGTAGCGCCTCTACCGTGAGCAGGGAAAAGCTCCGGAACTCGAGCTTCCCCGTCCTGTAGGTGCCGATCAGCGTCACGATGAGTCCGAACGATGCCAGCCCCAGCGCCATCACACTCACGAGATACTTCCCGATGATCCCCTCCTGAATGAGATAGAGGATCGTGGAAGCGGTCATCAAGGTTGCTCCCGCTCCGCCTGAGATGAGCCCGATCCAGATAAGGACAGGTGATTGGAGAAGCTTCCTTAGTTGCATAGGATTCTCCCTTTAGGTCTGTAGCTTTGCGTCCCCAGCTTTCGCTGAGTTTGCCCTTGTCGGGTCTTTTTATTTAATATTTTACCACATGATTGTTGAAATGTCAAGGGAGGGGTAACACTCTTAGGAGGGCGGCTTCATAGGGTTTCTTGCCTTCGTGAGATGGCAGCGTTGATATGAAATGAAACGCATTCGACCGTGGGCCGTGCTGCTCAGCAGGTGCTCTCCCTGCGGCTATACGAGAGACTAGCAAGGAACTCTTCGGGCACAATGTTGACATACGTGGTCCGCCAGCTGTCGACATGCACTCTGGCAATTGCCGCTGCATCAGCTGGGTGAGCCTCTCTGATAACGATTGCGCCACAACTCTCTGTAACCATCACGAAGCGGGTATTTCCATTGGAGGGATGAGCTTAGAGGGCATACGACTCATTTAGAACGCGTACTGCCTCGCGTGGCAAGTCAACAACGATAAAGTAATCCGCTGGATAGAGATAATCCTCGCCGCTCTCGTCAATGATGCGTAGATCGCCATCGCACTCTGCCTCCTTATCTGAGAGCACGCGATAGAGCTTATGAAGCTCTAGTGAGGCAGGATACTCTGAGTTATCCACACATATCGCAAAACGGCAAATAGATCGCTTCTTTGTCGCCATAATCTAATCCAAATAGCGCTTTCGTTTGAATTCCCTCTTGCCAATGCCGTGTGCTTCGTACCAGTGCAGTTCGGCTCGACGGATTCGGACATTCACCAAGCGAATCATAGCGGTTCCTTTGAGTTTGCGCCAGCGACCGGGACCATACTGCTTTCGTAGACGTGCGATCTCTTGGATAGCGTTTCCGGTCGCGATGGTTTCAACGTTATCGATCTCGTCGATGATCTCGAAGGGCTTCATTCACTCACGGTCACAAAGCGACTTCTTTCTTCAGCTCCCGTGCCCTCTCCCACTCACTGAGGAGCAATACTTCTTCTCGAAGTTCCCCCAGCGAGTGTTGATACCCTTCACGGAGCGCATCCATGAGGTCCTTCATAGAGAGCGGCCATCCCAACTCCGCAGCAACTGTTGTCATCGTATCTCTTCTCAGATGCGTTGGCTGACCCGCTTGCTCATAGAACTCCGAGATTCTTTGTATCATTTCGTTCAGATCACAATCGACGAGGATTGTCCCGTGAACGATGATGAATCCACGCTTTTGAACTTGCGCCGTGCCCACAAGCTTTCTTCCGTTCACAGCAAGATCATACGGTCCATCGCAAAATGCCCCCTCTATGTGCTTAAACCCCGTTTCGATGCCCAAGGCGCGCAGTCCCAGTATCAGACCTTCCGAGAATTGTAGATACGTCTCCGGAATCCCGAACTTGAGAGACTGTTTCGGAGCAATGATAGAAAAATTGAGATAGCCTGCGTCTTGCCAGATGGCCTTGCCTCCACTCATCCTCTGAACGATCTCGATCCTCTGGCTCTTCATGTATTGCACGGCGTCCCGAAAATAAGGGAGGCGATTGTCAAAACGCCCGACAGCCAAGCACCGAGCCGGCTGCCAGAGACGCACCGTCGCTGGAGCTTTTCCTTCGCTTATATGCTCCGCAATCGCAAGATCCAGAGCGTAGTTGAGTGACGGGTCATTCGTTTGCTCCGCTCTTGTAAACCGCCACGGTTCCCTCACGGTGTCACACCCATTTCAGAATGTAGTGCAGGTAAAAGTAGAAGGCAGGTAACGCAAAGATCAGGCTGTCTATGCGATCCAACATTCCCCCATGACCGGGGAAAAACGTGCCGGAATCTTTCACGTTGGCCGTGCGCTTGAGCTTCGATTCGAAGAGATCTCCCAGTTGGGCAAGAATACTAATGATCAAAGAGAGCGCGAATCCGTGCAGTGCGGCATCTTGTAGTGAAAGCGCCCACGGCCACCAGTAGAGAGCGAGCCACCCCATACCAAACATGAGTAGCCAGCCAGCGAGAACTCCTTCCCAGCTCTTCTTCGGGCTCAGGGGAGGGTAGAGCTTATGCTTCCCCCATAGGGAGCCCACGATGTATGCCCCCGTGTCGTACGTCCACACGAGCACGAGCAGCAAGAGCAAGTAGTAGAAACCTTGCTCCGGTCGATAGAGAGGATAAAAAAAGTGCAGAAGGAACGGCAGATAGAACAATCCCAAAATTGCGCAAGCTCCTTCCTTAAGGCCCTCAGAGCGCCACAGATAGGTGACAAGCAAGAGCAGTGCGCCCGATGTGAAGATGAAAGGCGCATGCAGCTCGCTCATAACGCCATACGCGACGACGGAGAGGATGCTGATGATGGTGAAAGAGAAACGCTCCAACGCGACGCCGCTTTGCACCATGAGCTTGGCGTATTCCCAGCTCGCTACGGCTGTCGCAAGTGCCAATAGAAGCACAACCAGCCAGAATTGATCGTGTGCTTTCGCGATCCATAGCCAGCCGAGCAGTAAGGGGATCCCAAGGAAAACTGTGAGAACTCTTGGAACGAATCCAGCCATGCCTTAGGGCTCTGCGAGTGCGCCAAACTTGCGCCGCCGACATTGATAGGCCTCGATGGCATCCAGAAGCTCCTCAGGTGTGAAATCGGGCCAGAGCGTTTTGGTGACCCAGAACTCGGTGTAGGCAATCTGCCACAGGAGAAAATTGCTGATCCGCTCCTCGCCGCTTGTGCGGATGAGTAGGTCAGGATCAGGTAAGTCAGCTGTGTAGAGATATCTCCGGAAGAGGGTTTCATCGATGGGCTCACCGTTGAGGCGGCCATTCATGCGATCGAACACGATCTGCTGGACAGCACGCAGGATCTCTTGTCGCCCCCCATAGTTGAAGGCAATGTTGAGATGAAAGCGATCGTTAGCCTCAGTCAGTTTCACTGCCCGTTCAATCTCTGCACGAATCGGGGCAGGCACTCCTTCTAGATCCCCTAAGACCCTCAACCTCACTTTGTTCTCTTCAAGCATCTTGAGTTTCTCATCGAGAAACTCTCGAATGAGATCCATAAGATGTTGGACCTCATCGGGAGGCCGGTTCCAGTTCTCAGTGGAGAAGGCGTAGAGTGTCAAGTATTGGATTTGCAGCTCTTCGCCTACGAAGCGGACGATGCGCTCGGCCGCCTCCATCCCCTGATGATGGCCGGACATACGCGACTGGCCACGCAGCTTGGCCCAGCGGCCGTTGCCGTCCATGATGATCGCGATGTGTCGAGGCAGCTCGCGTCCGCGAATCTGAGAGAGACGCACACTCAAATCCCTAGAGCTTTGCACAGTTACGTCTGTGTGCATGATGGGTTTGCCTCCCCTGCTCGATGTATGAAGAACCGAATTACCCAAGACAGTGATTGCCTCTAGACCCCCAAGAGTTCGAGGTTCTTCTCCAAACGCTCCACCTTTGCGGCCAGTTCTTCGGACTTGGCCTTCTCCTTGTCAACGATCTCCTTGGGTGCTTTGGCCAAGAACTCGACACTGTTGAGCTGTCGTTCGGTGCTCGCGAGCTTCTGGCGAAGTTCTTCCAGCTCATGGCGTAATTGATCCCGTTGCCGGTCAAGATCGATCAAGCTATCCAAGGAAACGAAGACTTCTGCGTATTCCAGCACTTTGCGCGGGGCCTGCTTGGGCCTCTGGACCTTCGCCCCGACACTCAACTCCTTTACCCAGGCCAGATCTTGGAAGAAGCTCTCGTGCTCCCGAATCAACCTTTCCACCGCGGGCTCTTCCGTTCGAATGAGGACCTTAGCCTGCTTGCCGGGCGGGACATTGAGCGCGGAGCGGATCGTGCGGATGGAGACGATCAGCTCCTGCAGAATATTCATGGAACGTTCTGCTTCTGGATCGAGCCATGCCGACTCCGGACGCGGGAAGGGGGCGATCATCACGCTCTCCGCCTCCTTCTCAGGGAGCTTTTGCCAGAGCTCTTCCGTGAGGAAGGGAATATAGGGATGAAGCAACTTCAGGGTCTCCCTGAGGGTTCGATGTAAAACGTACTGAGCGGCTCTCTTGTCGGAAGCACCTTCCGTCAAACGCGGCTTGATCAGTTCGAGATACCAGTCACAGAAGTCGTGCCAGATGAAATCATACAGCGTGCTCCCAACGACGTTAAATTCGTAGCTGTCGAGATGCGCTCTCACTGCCTCGATGGTCCTCGCCAGCTTGGAGAGGAGCCAGCGATCTTCCAGCTGAAGTGGCAGCTGCTTGAGAGTCAGGCCCTTGGCTGAAAACCCTTCGAGGTTCATGAGCGCAAAGCGCGTGGCGTTCCAGATCTTGTTCAAGAACTTGCGGGCACCTTCCACATCCGCGAGCGAGAGTCTTAGATCTTGACCTTGACTCATGGAATAAGCGAGCGTAAAGCGAACGGCATCCATGCCGTACTGGTCTTTGAGTTCGAGCGGGTCAACGCCGGTGCCCAACGACTTGCTCATGCGGCGTCCCTTCTCATCCTTGACGATGGAGTGGAACAAGACCACTCGGAAGGGGATCTTGCCCATGAAGTGCAACCCCATCATGATCATGCGTGCCACCCAGAAGAAGATGATGTCCGGCGCCGTGCTGAGATACGACGTGGGATAGAAATAGGTGAGTTCAGGCGTCTTCTCCGGCCAACCCATGATGGAAAAGGGCCAAAGTGCCGAAGAAAACCATGTGTCCAGCACACCCTCGTCTTGCTGAATGTTCTTAGAAGAACATGCGGAACAAGCCTTGGGTGTCTTGCGACTGACGGTCAATTCCCCACAATCATCGCAATGCCATGCTGGAATACGATGGCCCCACCAGAGCTGCCGGGAGATGCACCAATCCTTGATGTTCTCCATCCAGTCGAAGTAGATCTTCTCCCAACGCTTGGGGATGAACTCGATCTCGCCCTTACGAACGGCCTGGATGGCGGGTTTTGCCAACTCCGTCATCTTCATGAACCACTGCTTCGAAAGAATGGGTTCAACGACCGTGTGGCATCGCTGGCAATGGCCGATGGCATAGACATAGAGCTCTTCTTTGATCAGTCGCTCCTCACGCTTTAGATCTTCGAGGACTCGCTTGCGGCACTCGTAGCGATCCAAGCCCTGATAGGATCCGGCTTTTTCGTTGGTCGTGGCGTCGGCATTGAAAATGTTGATCATCTCCAGCTGATGTCGCTGGGCGATCTCGAAATCCACGGCATCGTGGGCGGGTGTCACTTTGAGGGCTCCGGTCCCGAACTCGCGATCCACAGCCTCATCGGCAATCAGGGGCAGCTTGCGCCTGAGGAGCGGCAGTATGGCCGTCTTCCCAACGAGCTTCTCATAGCGCTCGTCTTTGGGGTGAACGGCCACGGCTGTATCTGCCAGCATGGTTTCTGGCCGCGTGGTGGCAATGACTATTGCTTCTTCAGAGTCCTCGATGGGATACGCGATGTGATAGAGCCTGCCTTCGCTCTCTTCATCCGTGACTTCAATATCAGAAAGAGCCGTCTGACAACGTGGGCACCAGTTGATGATCCGCTCACCCTGGTAGATATAGCCCTCTTCGTAGAGGCGAACAAAGACCTCTCGCACGGCTTTGGAAAGACCCTCGTCCAGCGTAAAGCGCTCGCGCTCCCAATCGCAGGAGCAGCCCATGGCCTTGAGCTGCTCACGAATGCGATGGCCATACTTCTCTTTCCAAGACCAGACTCTCTCGATGAACTTCTCACGCCCCAGATCATGGCGGGTGAGCCCCTCCTTAGCCAACTCACGCTCGACTACGTTTTGGGTGGCGATCCCTGCGTGGTCTGTTCCCGGAAACCAGCAAGCCTCGTAGCCATCCATGCGCTTATAGCGAATGATGATGTCTTGAAGCGTGTTATTGAGTGCATGACCAAAATGAAGTTCTCCGGTGACGTTCGGAGGCGGAATGACGATAGAAAAGGGGTTCCTCTTCGGGTTGACTTGGCCCCGAAAATACCCCCTCTCTTCCCAGAACCGATACCAGCGGTCTTCGACGCCTTTGTGTTCGTAGGCCTTGGGCAGCGACATACCTTCTCTCACCCTTGAGATCAAATGAAGCGGATCACATGATAACGCATTCCGCAAGGGAAGATCAAGGACGGAGTTCCTGTAGGCCGGTCCATTAGGCTATGAATTCTTCGGGTTTGAAGAACCGCTCTATTTCTATCTTCGCCGATTCCGGGGAGTCCGAGCCGTGGATGAGATTGGCCGTAAGATCCAGTCCGAAGTCCCCTCGGATGGTACCCGGCGTGGCCTGGAAGGGGTTGGTCGCACCCATCATCTGCCGGACCACCGTGATGGCTTGTGGGCCTTCAACGACCATGGCAACTACAGGCCCCCGCGTGATGAACCCGATCAGCTCTTGGAAGAACGGTTTCTCACGGTGTTCGGCGTAGTGGCGCTCGGCCAACGCTTTGTCTACGCGTAGGAGTTTCAGGGCTATGATATTCAAGTTCTTGCTCTCCAAGCGGCGAATGAGTTCTCCCACAAGACGTCTCTCAACAGCATCCGGCTTGAGCAGAACGAATGTCCTTTGCCTTTCCATTACCAAAACACCTCACGATGATAAAGACGTCGGATATGCTGAATCTTTACACGATCCCTGCTATCAAGGCAACTTGGCGTAGCGTTTGCCCTCCAGCTCCTTCACGAAATCCTTCATGATCAGCTGCAAGAGGGCATACGAGGCTTCTGTGGGCGAGAGGCACGCTCGCTCCACCACATCGTTGAAATGGAGCGGCTCATACTCCAACACACGAAAGACTTGGTCCTCAACGGGAGAGAGCGCTGGGCGAGGCTCTTGTGGTCGTGATCCGCGGGAGGCCAGCGTCTCTTTGAGATCAGCAAACTCAACGAGAATATCGTCAATATCTGTCACGAGCTTGGCGCCCTGTTGAATGAGTTGATGCGTGCCTTTGCTGGCCTCCTCGGTGATAGGCCCTGGGACGGCGAAGACCTCTCGACCTTGATCGAGGGCGTATTTGGCCGTGATGAGGGCACCGCTTCGTTGGGGAGCCTCGACTACAATGGTTCCGCGAGATAGGCCGCTGATGATGCGATTCCGTCTGGGAAAGGTCCAGCGATCGGGCAGGGTCTTAAGCGAGAATTCGCTCATCACGGCACCGGAGCGCGCGATCTCCTCAATGAGATTTCTATTCTCCTGAGGATAGATATGGAGAAACCCGCCTCCCAGCACGGCAATCGTGCGTGCATTGGCTGCCAAAGCCCCACGGTGAGCGGCTGTGTCAATGCCGAGAGCTAGACCGCTGACGACGGTAAAACCCATCTGTCCGAGCTCTCGTGCGAGTTTTTCGGCAATCATCACGCCATAGGGCGACGGACGCCGTGTGCCCACCATCGCGATTGCTAGTTCATCTTTATCGATGTAGTCGCCTTTCACATAGAGCACCGGCGGCGCATCTTCAAGAGCCCGCAGAGCCTTGGGATAACTCGCATCCATAAGAGTGATCACGTTCAGGCCTCGTGCCTGGATCTCATGCAATTCCAGATCCATATTCGCGCGCTCGCGATGGCGCACGAAGGTTTCCGCGGATCGAGCGAACTCGTGGACCTCTTTGAGCTGTGCCAACGAGGCTTCCCAAATCTCCTGAGGAGATGAAAAATGTTCGAGGAGCACCTTGAATTTCTTAGGCGTCAGATTCGGGATGAGATTGAGCGCGATCCAATAGCGTTTTTCTTGAAACCCGCCATCATTCATAATCCGTGTGCACTACACAAGGCTTTTGATATACTATTATAAGCCTGATGCATAGGAGCCAGTGAT
>JBBIPG010000019.1:0-33356 GCA_037442925.1 Candidatus Fraserbacteria bacterium
CCAGAGCACCCCAAGAGCGCATGTCGTTGAGTGGATTCCCATCGACCAGCTTTGGGATCATGAGGAGGTCGAAACTGAGAGAGTACAGTCTCTGGCAAACGAGATCCAAAAGCGCCGACGTGTTGCTCCGCTGTTGGTCGAGAAGACGCATGGTGTCATCTTGGATGGCCACCACCGCAAAGAAGCTCTCAAACTTCTGGGCTTCCAGAGTGTCCCATGCCTGTGGGTGGATTATGCCTACGTTCAACTTGGCAGCTGGCGCTCTGACCTATCACCGACGAAAAGGGAAGTCATTCATCGAGCTCTACGAGGCGAACGGTTCCCGCCGAAGACCACGCGACATACCCACGACTTCCAGATCGACGAAGTAGCGCTCGAGACGCTCAGCGAACAACAGATCATCGCTGCACCAGAAAGTCGGAGAAACCGACCGACTTCGTCGGCGTGATGCGGAAGAATGGCGTCGTATAGCGCAACAGGACCTGGGCTCGGGGGTCATCGCTGGCAACGATGGATGCCTGCAGCACCAGCTCAGGGTTCTCACCCAACCATCCTTTGAAGAACTCATCCTTGAAAGTCACATGCTTGAAGACGGCGCGCACTTCA
Source organism: Candidatus Fraserbacteria bacterium (assembly GCA_037442925.1). GTDB lineage: Bacteria > Bipolaricaulota > Bipolaricaulia > RBG-16-55-9 > RBG-16-55-9 > RBG-16-55-9. The sequence continues at coordinate 607 of JBBIPG010000019.1, forward strand.
TACGCCATGTACTCCCGGCGACCCAAAGGCGTATCCACAGGCACTGTCGTCTGACGGACGACTTCCGCACGGACTCGGAAGAACGGGTCCTCACCCCACCGCATCAGCTCGTGATAGAAGACGTTGAACTCCCAGACTTGGCCGATACGTAGAGGCTTGCTGTACAAATGGTAGACCCAGTCGGAGATCGTCATGGCCGGCCCGGACCAGGGGATGACCGCCTCAAAGATCCCCTCGTAACTAGGCAATCGGATCTCCATCATCAACGGTTGGCTGCCCGGAACCGGCCGATAGTACCCGTCTCCCTGATAGTCTGGACGCGCGGGATCGAGGAAGTCGAAACTGATCGTGAAGCGCGTCTCGCGCAGGGCGAAGTTATCTAAAAAATTCGTCCAGTCGATGGTGATGACGTTGCCGACCTTGATCTGAACCAGTTGATGTAGACTCAGGCCTCCGTCGCCTTGGAGAATGCTGTCTTCTGTGGTGGTGATGCCATTGAGGTCTTGGTATACCAGTCGACGCGGGTATGGGTCCTGGGAGTCAGCGAGGCCGTCTTCATCTGTGTCTGCTTTGAGTGGGTTTGTGAAGTACACAAAATACTCATCGCCATCCCATAGTCCATCACTGTCGGTGTCGGGGTTATTGGGATCGGTGCCCAAGATCCTCTCTTGATCCACCGTCAGTCCGTCATTGTCGGAATCCTGAGCCAAAGCGTCCACGCCTGATCCCATCAGCAGGACACCCATCAAGAACACCAGTAACACGTAGCGCATAGACACCTCCTCATATCATGATTCCTCCTTTGGGTTGGGTGATGGAGCCGCCCTCACCAGCAGCTCGGCTTTTTGTGAAGCAGTCCGCGCCGGTGTGTCAGCGCGGCCAGTCAGTGCCAGAAGCGCCGGGAAGAAGAGAGCCGTGGCGAGAAAGGCATAGAAGACGGCAAGGCCCACCAGCAAGCCGAAGTCACGGGTCCACGTAATGGTGCTGAGCATGAGCACAAAGAAGGCTGAGGCCGTCGTAAAGAACGCAGCGAAGAGGGCTTCACCCGTGCGCGCTGTCGCCTTCACTAAATCTTTTTCTTCGATGAAGCGCTGCAGCAGATGAATGGCGTAGCCGACTCCTAAGCCAATGCTGATCGCGGCTACGATCGCCGTCGAGGCATTGAGCTCAATCCCCAATAGATTCACCGTGCCCAGAAGGAAGCCTGTCACGAGCACCATGGGGAAGAGCGCCATGGCTCCCCAGACCGCTGAACGGAGCAAGAGCACGATCACGCCCAAGCACAAGGCGAACGCGATGAACACCGACAGAGTGAGTGATCGATGCAGCGACTCCAGCTCCAGTTGCTCTAAGAACGGCGCACCTGTTAGCTGTACGCTAAGACCAAGGCGTTCGAGCTTGGTCATGACCGGCTCTAAGCGTTTCTCGAGGTCTTCAGCCACACGGCGAATTCCGGTCTGGTCGGAGAACTTCATCGTGTTGACGCGCACCACGGATGCTTCATAATTCGAGCTACCAGCTTGTTTGATGTAGGCTTCCGCTCGCTGCCGCAGGGAGTCTCTGGCGAAGATCTCATCTAAGATCCAGTGGTACGCTGCGTCCGGGCTCTGTATGAAGCGTTCCATGAATCCCTGGGCCAGTTGGGAGTTGGCGGCGCGCACGTCGTCGATGTAGTGGGCGATACTGGTAATCCTGTGCGCATAGGGTGAGGCGGCTAAGGCCTCGGGAACTTCTTTCAAGAGCAACCTCATGACCTCCAAGCGCGCGACATCTCCTCTGAGATAGATTTGCACTTCATCGTAGGTGCGGAACTCCTGATTGATCTGGGTATAGACCTTGACGACGGGATAATCGGAAGGCATGATCCGTCGGTAATCGACCGTATAGGTCTGTAACGAGCGGCCTTCCCAGTACCCGAAGGCCCCCAAGGCCAAACTGAAGATGAGCGCGACGATGGCCGCCGTCCGCCAGCGGAATAGACCCGTGTAGCAGGCAAGCCAGCGGCTGATGATGCTCTCCTTTGGGTGGCCAAAGAAGAGGCGCTCATGCGGCCAAGGCTCGACGCGCGGGCCTTCCTTGAACAGTTGTTTGGCCGCCGGGATGAGCGTCACCGTGACGATGAGGGCGCTCATCATCGAGAGAGCAGCGAGCAGACCAAACCAGCGCACCGGAGGGCTGGGCGCAAAGAGCAATGATGCAAAGCCCACCACCGTGGTGAGTGTGGTAAGCAGGAGCGCACGCCCCGTTCGCGCCAGTGCAATGTCCATCGCCTCTGGTCCTTCATGCCGCTTGCAACGCTCTTCTTCATAGCGATGCAAGAGATGGATCGAGTAGTCATCGCCAATCCCCAAGAGCAGCGGCACGACGGCTGCCATCAGGAAATTCAGCGGCACCCCCGTAAGTCCCAACAAGCCGAAGGCCCACACTCCCGAGATGCTCACGACCGCAAGAGTCAAGTAGAGGCTGGCCAGCCGGCGATACGACCCCACGATCAGCCCGATCAGTAATACACTCAGCAGGATACTGATCGGCAGCGTCACAGTCGGAAAGAGCTCTGGGCTGAAGGCCACGGCGGCCACGCCGATGAGCACGATCAGTAATACACTCAGCAGGATACTGATCGGCAGCGTCACAGTCGGAAAGAGCTCTGGGCTGAAGGCCACGGCGGCCACGCCGATGAGCACGATCAAGACGAGCGCCAGATCTCCAGGGCGTGTGAGACGAAAGACCCAAGCCAACGTAAGAGCTACCAGCACCAATACAATAGGCGTCAGGCGTCGAATGTCGCGCTGGGTCGTCTGTTGGAAGACACCTAGGGTCTCACCATAACTGGCCAAGCCGATCTCCAGAGCCACAGCGCGTTGCTTAAGAGGTGCAAGCTTCTGCTCCGCCGCGCGCGCGACCTTCACGATATCGGCGTCTTTGGCAATCGTCGCCAGCGCCACGGCTGTGCCCTCCTGAGAAGTGAACTTCTTGAGCAGCGCCATGCGCTGAAAGGCCATGCGGATGATCTCTTCGAACGAGTAGCCCAGTTCGTCTCCAGCGAGGGGGAGGCTATAGAAGCGAGGATCGCCACCGCGCAGCTGTGAGCGCACGAATTTAATAAAATCGGGAATACCCTCGGCAGAGATGACGCCGGGGACAGTCCGCAGCGCCTGTAGAACCTCTTCCATCTCGATCACGGACTGCGGACTGTCCACGCGATAGCCCGGAAGGGGTGCAAACCGGACTGCTATCAGATGGGAGAAACTCCCGACGCCAAACTCCTTTTCGATCTGGCGGGAGGCTTCCACGCGCGGGTGCTCCGGCACAAAGGACGACGGGTCATAGGCCACCTCAAGCCGCGGCAGTTGTGCTCCCAAGAAGAGGGTGATGAGCGCCAACCCCATCAAGACGGCCTTGGGGTAACGTCGTGACAGCTGACTGATCCCGCCGAGCAGAGGCTCCATGACGGAATGTGATTTAGAACGGCATCACCAGCGAGAGCAGCCCCACCAGTCCGCGTAGGCTTGTCGTTACATCGCCGACCAGTACCCGGCGGGTGCGCTGGACGTTCACAAGCTGTGCCTGGTAAAGACCTTGAGCTAAGTACGGGCTGTTGCCGGCTGCCATGCGATCCGCGGCCGCGATGGCAGCGGCTTCACTCTCAAAGCGCAGGACGAACTGACCAGCCACTTGACCACCAACTAGAGTGAGCGTGAAGCCCATCGCTTGCTCTGCGGCTTCGAGGGGACGATCTTGATTGGTGCTCGTCCGCACGAAGGCGACTTGGCCACCTCGCACTTGAATGGCGATGTGCAGCTCGTCCATATGTCCCACTCCAAGCTCGCCCTTAAGTTTGGCTGCGATCTTCTCCGTTGTGGCCCGCAGACGGGCGCTGTCTGGTTTCCCCGGCGAGAAGGCAACTTCCGTGCCCACCCAGAGTGATCCCTCGGTGGGCAGGTAGGCCCACTCAATCGCCACCGGGCCGAAGGTTCCGCCGACAAACACCACGGGCAGATCTTTGATCTTTTCCAGTTCCCAATGGGTGTAAGGAGATCCCGGTGCGCCGGCAGCCGCGCGCAGGCCCTGCAGGGCTCCAAACGTCTGAGCGAAAGGCGGCCCCTCAATCAGCGAAAAGCTCGTGACATCGGGGCCTTCTCCATGGGCAACCCATAAGACTTGCTGGGGCGGGATGCGGAACAGACCAATCGTACGCACGATCCCCGCCAACGGGTGGTTGGCTGCCGTGAGCGGTCCGATGACACCCTCACTGAGTTCCGCTTGCGTCAGGAAGGGCGCAAGATCCACAACGAGTAGCTTAGTAAATCCTGCCGGATAGCGGACCATCACCTCATCGATCCTAAGCGCAGTCCCGCTCAAGGCCGAAAGATGGAGCAACGACAAACCCAACACGAGTAACAACACGGTGCGGCGCATATTCATCCCTCCTGGATGTTCTTTTGAGCTTTGAGTTTGGTCGAAGCCTTCGGGAGATTGAACCCCATAAGAGCCTGGAAGGTGGTCGTCGCCTCCGTGAGCAAGAGATCCGGGGGCCGACCGGCGACCACCTCGAAGAGCAAGCCGTGCGAGTAGGTGCCCATCAGAGCTATGAACGGCTTAACGGGCAGGCTATGACGCTGCAACACTCCGGAGATCGTGGCCTCCAGCTCATCCAGCCAGTGCAGGTGCGCAGTCACGAATTGGGCCAGAGCTCTGTGGGGCCGCGGCGAGGGTTCTCCCAGAACCATGTGGATCATATGGAATAGCTCCGGTCGGCGCTTGTACTGTGCGAGGAGTGCTTGGCTGATCCCCGTTGCGATCTCTGCCGGAGTCGTCTGATCGGCAGCGCCTTCGAGCAGACCGCGGAAGTACTCCCCCGACATGGACGCCACCAAACTCTCCAGCAGACTCTCTTTGGAAGGATAGTAGTAATAGATCGTGCCCTTGCCCAGCTGGGCCTCCGCCGCGATGGCTTCCATGGTCGCCGTGCGCAGGCCCTCGCGAGCGAAGACCCGTAGGGCTGCCTTCAGGATATCTTTCGCCCGTTCCTCTTTCTCCTTGAGCCGGCGTTCCGCCACACCCATGGTTTCGACCTCCCGGACGAACTTCGACCGTCTGGTCGAAAGATTATATCCGAGCCTTGGAACAAGAGTCTATGATCGTCGTCAGGGGGGCTGATGAGGGCCATCAGCCGTGTCCGCAAGGGGATCAGGGCACAAGTTGACCGGCATCATTGACAACGTGCACCGGATATGGCACAACTCATCTTGACTTAAAGAGATATTAAGATGTAAAATAACGATAGAGAAAAACCACAAAGGAGGTGAGTTACCTTGACCTCACGAAGAAAGAAAGTCGTGCTGTATCTGACCCTCTTCACCGTTCTGGGAGTAGCATTGGTCGTCATCGCCGCCGCGCCTCCCGCCATTCCAGCCACCCATCCGATCCCCATCACTTCAGACATGGATGCCGCTACGTGCTTCCAGTGTCACCTGAGCGTAGAGTTGCCTCCGGCTGCCTCAACGGCCTTCTGCACGGTCTGTCACCTCAACATTCACATTCGCTTCGCGAGCAATATGCCCGTAGCGCGCCCCGCTCCGCGGCCGCCGCACCCCGTTGCCATGGACTGGACGTCCGCTGACTGTTCCACCTGCCACCGCCTGCAGCACAACGGCGCCAACCCCACTCACCAGATCAGCTCTAGCATGCGAAACTCTTCGTTCTGTATCACGTGTCATACCGCGGGAGAGATCCAGCTAACGGGTGAGGAGAAGGTTGGAGATTTCTGCGCCCGCTGCCACAACCTGGGCGTCGTTCCGGAGCATCCGAGCGGTGAAGGGAAGACGGCTGAGTTCTGTCTCACGTGCCACGTCAGGGAATAAGCGAAGGACGCATACAACCCAACACAGCTTTCCAGAAGCTATGTTGGGTTGTTGCTTTGCGGGTTCACTTCGGCTTGTGGCAGACCTGGCAGATATCTTCCGTGCGTCCCGCGTGATCGGCAGGGACCGGCTTCAACCCTTCCGGACCATGACAAGCCAGACACTGGCCCATGCCCACCAGACCATGAGGAATAGAAGGCGGAGCGGGGAGCGGTAACAACCCCACCCTCTGTTTGAGGTAGCGCACCAAAGAGGCAATCTCTTCCTCCGATAGCTCTCCACCCGCATCGCGCCCCATGCCGGGCATCCCCCCCGTGCCCTGGGAGATCGCGCGCGCCAGTTCCTCATCGCTCTTGCTGCCCAGCATCTCCTTGGAGGCGAGATTCGCCGTGGGGATCTGCGCTCCGGTAGGACCATGACACAGAGCACAAGACTGACTGTATATGGCACTGGGACTGCGCACGGTGGTCCCGGCCAACTCGTCCAGATATCTGGCTACTGCCAGGATCTCCTCGAAGGAGAGCGGCCCACCTCGGGCGACGCTGAAGGCGGGCATTCCCGCTTTACCCTCACGAATCGTCTGTAGCACCTCTTCGTGCTCGAGCTTCCCGAAGAAGTCGGGATCATTCAGGCGAACCGTGGGCATCTTGTCGCCCTTGGGGCCGTGACAGCTGCTGCAATAGTTGTCAAAGAGAGTCTGACCAGAAGCCGCGATCCCTTCGGCCGAGAGCTGCAAGTAGGCAGTGAGCGCCCGGATCTCATCGTCGGTGAAAGGCCCGCCGAACTTCTGCCCGAAGGCCGGCATCCCACCGTGGCCCTCCTGGGCAATCTCCTTCAGAACTTCTTGGCCCTCTCTCTGGAGAAACTCCTTCGAGCGTAGCTCCACGCCCTCGACCTCATCCCCCCGGGCTCCGTGGCACTGGGCACAGTAGCGCTGGTAGAGGGAGCGGCCATCGCCCAACAGCCCGGCGGGGCGGATGACCGGCATCAGTCCTGCAGGCACACCCGCCGGATGGCACTTGCTGCAAGATTCCACAGTGACCGCGTGGCACTGAGCACAATACCCCATCTGCGGGCGGTTGGTGGGCGAAGACCTGAGGTCATGAGCGATGTTCAAGTGGCAGTCCGTGCAACGGGTTCCTAACTCGACGTGGAGCTTGTGCGGGATGCGAATCTGAAGGGCATTGAACTTGAAACCCGTTTCATCCATGCGATTGGCCATCTCCTCGTGACAGCGAACGCAGTTGGGACCCACCCGATCCGGTTCAGCCATGAACCCTTGTCGATACCCTTCATACAAGAACTGATGCGGCTTACTGTGGCAGTCCACGCAACGCACTTCGGCAAGAGACGGATGGACCAAGGAAGGAACGCCGCGGTTGGCCAGTCCTCCGTTCTCACCGTGGCAGGTGAGACAATACTCGGGATTAGAAGTCGTGTGGCGTGGCAGCCAGGAGGCAGCCCAAGCGGCGCTGCCCACAACCAGCAGCAGAACCAAACCCCATGCCCACAAGGGCATCCGCTTCCACCAAGGTGGCTCACGCCTCATGGAGATCCCTCCTCTACTTTAACCAGCCGTACGACGGTGTCTTGCCAAGCCTGGCCTCCTGCCGCGGAGTCGGAGCGGATCGGTATCAAGGGCTGCACGTGGGTTCCGGCCTCCTTCCACCAGATGAGGGAGGTGTTGGGGTCCTGGCTGCGGAAGGCCCCACCTTGGGCGAGTCTTCCTAGTCCCCAGTGGCCCAGACCTCCGTGGATCGCGACCGTCTGCGGGTGAATCCCCTCCGTGGGGAAGGCCCGCACGCGGATCCGACCCACCTGGGATGAGATCTCCACCCAATCGCCCTCATGAATTCTCATGCGCTTCGCCACCCCAGCATTGATCCATAGGGAGTTCCGGTGCTCGATCTCCATGAGCCACCAGAGTAAGGGGGTGACTCCGTCGTCTTGGACGGCAGTGTCAAATACGCTGAGCAGGAACTCGTCTTGTCCTAGCTGCTCATGTTCTGTCACGGCAAGATAGACCGGCAGCGCCGGTTGCTTGCGTAGAGCCAGAACAGACGAGAAGATCTCGAGTCGCTTCGAATCGGTCGAGAAGTCCCTTCCATAGTCGGGATGACCCGCCGGAGCCCAGATTCCGACCTCTGTGAGATGTTCGAGCCCTCCCTCGGCGGAGAGCTCCGGTATCGCCTGGGCCTGCTTTTCGACGTACTCTCTCATCGAGCCGAAAGGGAGAAATCTTCCCACTTCTACTCCCATCTGCTTGGCCAGCTCCAGCAGCACCTCCGGGATCGGGCGGGCTTCTCCCCAAGGGGAGATGACCGGCTGCTGGAGGGCCACGTAAGGGACGAGATCATAGGCCGGAGGGGAGTGGAGCTCCCAGCTCTCCAAGAAGGTAGCCGCCGGCAGGATGAGATCTGCCAGCTGGGCCGTCTCCGTCTGGAAGGAATCGCTCACCACCAGAAACGGGATCTTGTTTTCATCTTTCAAGATCTCTTGCACCATGTGCGGTTGGGGCTGCTCGAAGACGGGATTGGCTCGATCGATCCAGAGAAGCTCCGGGGAGGTTTCGCCCAACGAGATCTGAACGAAGAGCTCTTGAGGGGGAAGTGGGTTGATCGCTCCAGAAGGACGGGGCTCCGGGTCAGCGAGTTCATAGCGACGAGGCAGGCAGAGGCCGCCGCGCCGCTCCACATTGCCCGTAAGGGCCGCAAGCAGGAAGACCGCCCGCTCGTTCTGCAAGCCGTTCGCGCGCTGGGAGAGGCCGCCTCCGGTGAGGAGCAGCGCGGGATGCGTGGTGGCAAACTCGACGGCGATCCGACGGATATGTCCGGCTGCCACTCCACTGAATCTCTCCGCCGATTCGGGAGTATACGGGCGCAAGTGCTCTGCGAGTGCATCCATAGGCCAATTGGAGTGTTTCTCGAGAAACTCCCGATCGTAGAGGCCCAGTTGCGTGATCACGTTGGCCATGGCCAATGCAACAGCTGCGTCGGTCCCTGACCGCAGGGGGAACCATTCGTCACTGCGGCCTGCCGTCCGGCTCAGTCTCGGGTCAAAGGTGACGAGTTTCGCCCCGCCGCGGCGGCCCTCGATGAGCCGTCGGATCAAGGGCACGTACATCTCATGCGACTCATACGGGTTGGCGCCGAAGTTTAAAATATATTTGGTCTGGGCGAGATCGGGAACATAGGAATCGGCTCCCCAGGTGAGCGAGAGGGCATAGGCTCGATTGGCAACTCTGAGCAGGCGAGCCTCGGAGACAGTCGGTCCGCCGAACGCTTGCAGAAAGCGCTGTGTGAGCGCATCTGACCTCTGGCTTGCGGGACCGCTCAAGAAGACGAACTGCTGCGCGTCGTTGTTGCGGATCTCTATGAGGCGGGAGGCGAGTTCGCTGACCGCTTCATCCCAGCTGATGGCCTGCCAGCGACCGCTTCCTCGAGGTCCGGCACGTCGGAGAGGTCGCAGCAGTCGATCCGGCTGGAAGAGAAGCTGCACACCGGACAGTCCCTTGGGGCAGATCCCACCACGGGCGTTTGGGTCTTTGGGATTGCCCTCGATCTTGACGACCACCCCATCTTCGAGAAAGGCTAAGATCCCGCAGCGGGCAGGGCAGAGGCGACAGACGGTCGGGACCGCAATGCGCGGCGCTCCCGTGGTTCGACCGACACTGCGGCCCCCTCGGGTGAGCTCTGTAGCCATCAGTCCATATTGAAAAACGAAGCCCGCTGTACCTGCCCAGAGAGCCCACTTCAAGAACTGCCTTCGGGTCATCTCTCTATCCTCCTCAGCTGAGCGGCAGGCTCTGGCCGCCGATCACCATGATGTAGCGCATGGCGAAGATCCCGATCATCACCAAGACCGCCGCGAGGGAAATCCAACCCATGCGACGATTGAAGTCCGGCAACGCCAAGATCGTCAAGGGCACCAGCGATCCCAATAAGAGCTCGACGCCCAAGAAGATCGGGCTGAAGTCGAGCGTGAGGATCAGGAGCGCTGCCTCCCGCGCCTCGGTATCTGCCGTCAGCAACACAAGCACGTCCGAGAAGATCAAAAACAGATCGGCCAAGATCGCCGCCGCCAGAAGCCGACCCAAATCGACCATGATCTCATGGTATTGGGCACGTTCTTCCGGTGGCGCGAAGAGCCTGCGTATGGCCACAACCAAGATCATGAGGGCAATTCCCGACACCATCGCCGAGACCAAGAACAATATGGGCATGACAGCCGTGTTCCACAGGGCGCGCGCCTTGCTGAGTGCCAGAATAAAACCCGTATAGCCGTGGACAGAGATGGCTAGCGGAATTCCGATCAATCCGGTGATCTTCGTCCACTTGTCGTTCCCCCTGTGCATGAAGTAGCCGTAGATGAGGCAGTTGATGGGATAGATCGTGAGGAGGAAGCTGCCCCAGGTGACGGGTGATTTTATATTGAGATAGGGGAAGAGGTGCCAGAAGCGCTCAGGCCGGCCCAAGTCAATGATCAAATTCAAAGGCGCCAGCACGAGCAGCACTGTCGCTAACACCACGCCGATAAACCCAATGGGCTTATATTTTTTCAGCCCAAATCCATAGGCCAACGTCGAGAGGATAAAGGAACCAGCACTCAGACCCGTGAAGTAGAAATAAACGGCGATCCAGACTCCCAGCGGCGGCTCGTGCGCGACGTTATAGAGGACTTGAACTCCCTGTTCCATCTGCGTTCACTCCCCCGCCTGCGCGCGTGGGCGCAGGATCCCCAGCTTGGCCAGCCACCAGCGCACCCAGTCAACTTCCACCCGCTCTTCCGCCCCACCATAGGTGCGCATGGCGACCATATCGGCCCCGATGTAGAAGACATGAGGCAGCGTGTCCCTCTCCGGTTTGAGCACCTGGACGGCATTGGCAGCCAAGACCTTGGAGATCTCGCTTTCAGGGTCGTTGATGTCCCCGAAGATGAGAGCCCGCGTGGGACAGGCGTTCACGCAGGCGGGCTCTAAACCCACATCCACACGATGATGGCACCAGGTGCACTTCTGAACCACCCTCTTTAAGGGATCAAGATAACGCACGTCGTAGGGACAAGAAGCGATGCAATACTTGCAGCCAATGCACCGATGAGGATCTTGCATGACGATGCCATCCTCTCGTCGGAACGTGGCTTGGGTAGGACAGTTGCGCACGCAAATGGGATTCTCGCAGTTGTTGCAGAGCGCTGGCAGAAACGAGAGGCTGACGTTGGGGTAGCGGCCCTTCTGGACTACCTTGACCCAGTTGCGATAGACCCCCAAGGGGGTGCCCATCTCCGCCTTGCAGGCCACCTGGCAGGCATGGCAGCCGATGCATCTTCGTAAGTCCACTACCATGCCCCAACGGACGCTCATTGCGATCCTCTCTGCGGCCATTCTAGGAAGGTCTTCAGCTCACTACGATGATCGGGATCAGCCATCGTTCTGATTCTGGTCATGAGCCGTGCGCTAAAACGTGGCGAGTGCATAGTACGTGAGCCCCAATGCCGGAGGAATGAACAGGGCTGCCAGTTGGAGTTGCCCTACGGAGAGACCCAGCTCGTCCTTATAACCCGCTATAGACAGGATCAGAAAGAGGCTGATGAAGGCAATCCCCAAGGCTGTTCGCTTGGGCGCCTGCTCGGGAGATTCCAAGTAATGCTGCGGCTCCCGTCTCCGGTCGAGAAAGGGCCACAAGACAAAGAGGGCGAGAATCGCCCCCGGCAAGAGCACCCCGCCAATGTTCTCCGGGTTGATCACCGTGCCGGGCAGATGGGCTTCCATCCAGCCGGGGATCAGTTTTAAGAGCCCGTAGACCCAGAGGAAGTACCAGTCGGGCTTGACGGACGGTGTTCCAGGCTGGGGTGGACCATAGATCTCAACGGGGTGCGCGGGAAAGAAGGCTGCCAGAAAGAGTAGCCCTCCCGTGAGCAGCAGGAAGAGTTGCGCCATCAAGACTGCCTGATGCGGCCACAGTGGCACGCCGATGAGCTTGCCCGCTGGGGCGCGTCCGCGGTTCGCTGCGGGCTCGGTATGCTTCTGCTCGATCATGATGAGTAGATGCAGGCCGATCAGGCCGAGGAGCAAGAGGGGCAGGAGCATGACGTGGAGCGCGTGAAAACGAGGGATGCTGCCCGGTGCCGGGAATTTTCCGGCAAACATGAGATCTGCTAAGTACGGCCCAGCCCAGGGGATAGAGCGCGCAATCTCGTAGCCGATCTTGGTCGCCGTCACCGCAAACTGGTCGAAGGGCAAGACGTACCCGACAAAGGAGGCCACCACCGTCAGACCCAAAAGCAAAAGACCTACAACCCAGTTGATCTCGCGGGGGTTCTTGTAGGCTCCGGTGAAAAACACTCTCAGCATGTGCAGGACAATCGCGGCGATCATGACGTGAGCCGCCCAGTGATGGAGCTGGCGGATGACGAAGCCAAACGGAGCCCGGTCGATCTTCACCACAGACACATAGGCTGCGGGGGCGTGTCCCTCCTCGAACTCGACGTGCTGGGTTGATGGCTCGTACATAAGCGCCAGGAAGATCCCTGTAATGACGAGCAAGACGAAGCAGAAGAGGGCGATCTCTCCTAGGAAGAAAGTCGAGTGGACCGGAAAGGCCTTGCGCAAGAATTTCTCTCTCAGACGGGTAAGACGTAGCCTCTCCTCCCACCCACTAGCCTCTGCTTGGGCAGTAGGCTTTGCTGTGGGCGGCTCCAGCGCACTTGCTGCTGTCTTGGGGTTCGACATCTTTTCGTCCATGGCTCCGTTAGGGGCCCACCCTTTCCGCGAAGCTACCGGCAGCCTCTAGCTCCCCTTGAGTATTGAAGCGGAGGGGGAGCTGAGGCAGCGGTCGAGGAGGCGGTCCTGAAACTACAATGGCTCCTCGCCCGGGATCATAGACTCCGGCATGGCAGGGGCAGAAGATTGCCTCCGAGCGCAGCTCGCTGAGCACCGTGCAGCCGAGGTGCGTGCAGATGGCGCTGTAGGCTACGAAACCCTCCGCCGTCCACTCCCGTCGCGTCGGCGACTCCAGCCTCGCTGGCTCCAGGCGTACGACGATCACGGTGTTCTCCTCAACGTCTTCCTTGCCCGCGGGCAGGGCGAGTGCGGCCTCGCTCACCCGAAGAGCGTCTCGGGTGATGCGCTCTCCCCGGCGCGGCCCCACGGCAAAGACCAACTTATCTCCTTCACCAATCATCTTGGTCGTCTGCTGCACCACCAGCGGCTTGAGCGAATTGACAGCCGACAGCATCGCGAGCAGAGCACTTCCGGCCCCCAGACCCATAAGCCAGTGGAAGACCCGCCGGCGCGACAGACCTTTGGCCTTTGATTCTTCTCTTCTCATCTCGTTAGCACCTCACCACGGAATACCGTCATCGCGGTCTTGGGTGACGGCCTCATGGGTGATGAAGTAACGACGGTAAAGCACGAGCATCAGCGCCAGACCCAGGAAGAGCACTCCCGCATCCAGTGCGAGCTGTCGCGGCGGAGCTGTGGCCAACTCCCCCATGAACTTGATGGCCCAGGCCATCACGAGAGCAGCCAAGCCCAGCGCCGCAATCAGCGACCAAACCGGTTCTGGTGGCCGCTCCGTCGGACCGGGCACCAGCTCTCGCCCCTCCAGCCAGACCGATAAGACCCCCTGCACGCCGTAGAGCGCCAGAAGGAATCCCCAAGCGATCAGCGCGATCTGGTACGCGTCTAGGTGCGTAGGGATCATGGCACCACCTCCTCAAAGAGATCGAGCATGGTTGCGGAGCGGCTCTTGTGATAGCTCGTGAAATCGTCAGAATCGGAGTGAGCCAGAAGCACTCGCATCTTGCCAGGGACAATCGCTTGGTCGAAAGGGTCACCGGTGTCGAGCTTGCGTCGGAGCTCCACCACCGTGCCCTGCTCGCTTTCAGCACCTGCACTCTCTAAGATATCGTCACGTCCCCCCAGCTTCGCATCTGCCGTATGCGAGACGAAATCGTTGGCGAAGTTGTCCTGCAGGTGTAGCCCTTCTGAATCCACATAAGTGATCAGGATGTCCGCGCCCTTCATCATGGGGCCTTCACCTCCGAGGCCTACAGCCACCCAGCCGCGATCGGGGCACCTCAGCCCGATGAAGATCTCATCTTCCACGATCGTCCAGTGGAGTTCCATGCCGGTCGCTTCATCGCGGTAGCTCTTGGTGTACTCACCCTCTTCAATGATCCCGTCGAGAGTGGCCGCGCGGAGCCCCAAGCGACGGGCCTGATCGGTCTCCCAGTTTCTGCGGAAGTCCAGGGTCAAAAGGGCAGCAATCCCGACAGCCAAGGCTAGTGCTATCAAGGGTAGCAACAGCCCGTTTCGCTGCATCAGGACTCCTTCTCCAGTGCTTCCACAGCCGCTTGTGCCAGCGCAAGCACCTGCTCAAGCTGGCTCTCTACCTGCTCGAGCCGGAAGGTGTGCCACCCCTCTTGGATGGCGCGCATCCCCGCCTCTGCTTGAGCCAGGAGTTGCGCGGCAGATCCGGTGTCCACTTCATCCTGCTTGGCCGAGATCAGTTTCCGGATGAGCTCAAGCTGTTCCTGGGCTTGTCTTATGAGCGTGAGCAAGAAGCGGGCCTTCAGCGGCTCATCCGGTCGGATGCCCAGGCGCTCGTTATGGCAGGCCGTACACGTTGCTGCCAGCTCCTGTGGGCTTAGAATGGCGACGGCCATCGCCCCATGGCAGGTGACGCAGTTGGGTCCACGCCCCGTCTCCTGAAGTTGCTGATAGTGGACGCTCTGCCGGAAGTAGGCCAGCTCCGCCGTGTGGCAGCGCCCGCAGGTCTCCGGGACCTTGGTGAAATAAAGAGGGCTTTGCGGGTCACGCGAGGGTCGAAGTCCCTGGTGAGCACGCTCCAGCTGGGCTTGGGTTGGGTCACCTCCGTGGCACTCGGAGCAGGAGACTCCCTGTTGCGCATGGAGGGAATCCTCCCAGTCGGCAAACGTATGCCCGATGAACGTCCGAGGCAGAGTGCGGTGGCACGTGACACAAGCACTTTCAGCCAGTTCTCCCGGTGGAGGCTTCGCCGTCTCAGTTCCGGGCGTGGGCACAACTGGAGCCTCGCCCGGCACCCGTTGGGGCGGAAGGCGGAAGCTGTAGAGAGTCAGCCCCACGGCCACCACCAGAAGAAGTGCCAAGCCCAGCAATCCATACCGTCGCAGCGTGCGCGTCTTCATCCTCGAACTCCGATCTGCTATTAGGCCGTGCTCGCTAAGGCGCGGGCCGAGTGAGTTGCTCAGCCACCCACTCGACCCGCCATTCCACGGGGCTTGTTGCCCTCGTTACTCCTTGCCCTTCTTGATGGTCATGGTCCCGGCCGGAGGCTTCGTGACGTCGAGGTTGAGCGCGTGGCACTGCGTGCAGAAGCCGCCGTAGTTGGTGAGGAAGGCGTTGTCCGCTGCGCCCGTGAAGTGGACCAAGTGGAGGTCCCGGCTGAGAGGCATCTTGCTATCTGCCGCGTGGCAGTTGAGACAGAAAGTCGGCAGTTCCTGGGAAGCTACCATGGCCGCCACGTCCGGATGCTTCCCGCTGACGGTGGCCTCTGGCCAAGCGGCCTTAACGAGGTCTACGATCTCTTGAGGAACACCTGCGGTCGCCCAGCTACCGATGATGGTGGAGAGCTTGAAGTTGTCCTTGTGACAGCTGACGCAGCCGTTGGGGGTCTCGTCTGTAGCCGTGATGCCCGGGATCTGCGGGACTTGTTGCTCCTGCGTGAAGACGGCGACACCGGCCCCAACCCCAAGCAGCAGGGCTACCATGAGCACGAACGGTAGACTCTTTCTGAGCATGAGGTTTCACCTCCTTCCTTGAATACAACTAGTTCTCCATCTTAAGATTCTATGATCTGAATCAAAATATGCAATGACCGATATCAGGCCACAATTGGGATCGTAGCCCTTCACAACCACGAGTCCGTGCACTATAATAAGACTAAAAGGGGTGATAATAGATGATTCCAAGAAAGCTATGGCTGGGACTCCTGGTCGTGGCCATGGTCGGTTTCGTCACAGTGGCGGCCGGACCCTTTGAGGAATGGCAGAAGAGCAAACACTCGAACCGGCAAACGGCCATTGATGAAGCTACTGTCGAGAACCGGGGTGCGACGGCTGCCCACTGTGGCCGCTGTCACTCCCAGCAGGGCTTTGTGGCCTGGCTACCGCAGCTCAACGCGGGGAACCCCGGCAATATCGCGAAGCCCGACGGCAGCGCGGCCGATGTGGAGTATCTGACCAGCTTGGGGTTGACCGTGGATAAGGTAGAACCGATCACCTGCACGGCCTGCCACCGCGAGGACAACTTCCAGCTGCGGGTTCAGAACGACACAGCGCTACTGCCCGCAGGCTTCGCTGCCGAAGGCGTGGGCAAGGGAGCCCTCTGCATGACCTGCCACAATACGCGCAACGGACGGGTGACGTTTAGTGCTACAGAGCTACGGAGGTTCTCCGGTCCACACGAGGCTGCCCAAGCGGACGTGATCATGGGCAAGAACTCCTACTTCTTCGATGACACGGCCGATAATCCATCACCTCATGCGGTCTTCACCGGCGATGCCTGTGTGACCTGTCACCTGAAGCTGGGTGAGGAAGGACACGCCTTCGAGGTCAGTGAGACCGTTTGCGCCAACTGCCATGGTCCCGCCATGACGGCCGAGCGCGTCCAGGAGCCGACAGAGCACTTGCTCAATCAACTGCTGAATCAGATTTCCCAGAAGGCGCTTGAGGTCAAAGACAAGATCGCCACCGTGACCGCCTGGGATCCAGTAACGGATGCCTCTACAGAGAACACGCCTATCGAGGGGAGCAAGATCACTGCTGTGGAAGAAATCCTCACGATTCACGGTCAAATGAGCTTCAAGTTCAAGATGGAGGACGGCAGCGCCGTTTACAGTCAGCTTGGGAACATCAAGGATGCGCAGGGCCAAGCGGTCTACGCACTCTCTGACCCGATCGCACGGGCTGCTTGGAACTACTTGCTCATCGAGTACGACGGCAGCTTGGGAGTACACTACCCGAGCTTCGCTCGCGACGTGTTGATTACAACGACCAACGCACTGCGCTAGCGAGCACATAACAAGACAAATACGGGAGGGAAGCACGTAGGACATGCTTCCCTCTCTCTCACATTCTCTCTTGCATTTGCTGGCTCATTTGCCGAGCCAGGGAGCAACGAACGGATCCACTCCTAACGCCTTCAAGAAGATGAGTACCAACAAGAGGATTCCAGTCCCCAGCGCAGTAAACCCGAAGGTGCGGGCCAGCTGTATCGCCCACGCCGGAGGAGGGGAAGCCCGGCGCTCCTCCAGCCTCCCTTCCCTCTGGAGCCTCTCGAATTCCGCCGGATGCTTGCTGCGGAACTCCCGCTCCGAGAGCACCCCTGTGAAGATGACTATATCAATTGGGAAACTCTCCGGGCGCAGATGCGTGTTGAAGAAGTGGATGGCGAAGATGAAGCCCACGGCCAAAAGCGCCTCCTCACTGTGGACGATGAAGGCCGCATTGAGCAGCCAGCCGGGCAGGATGAGAGTGGCATAGTCCTTGAACCAGAGGAGGAGCCCGCTGGAGCCGATGATGGCTACTCCCCAGAAGACGGCCCAGTAATCGAACTTCTCGAAGTAGCTCCAGCGGTCGAAGGTCGGGGGCGTGGGTCGAAGCCCTACGTACCAGCCCAACTGCTGAAAGAAGTGCTTAAAATCGAGTCCGCGAGGGATCATGGAGTTGGGTCCAAAGACCCACTCCCGCTGGAAGAGCCACCATCCTTGCACGCGTTTCTCGCGGTATCGTCTCCAAAGGCTTATGAGGTGAACGAAAAAGTACCCAAATGTCACCAGAGCGAAGAAGCGATGGAAACCTCCGGCGGCTGGCACACCTCCCAAGAACCCTGCTAATACCTTGGCCCAGGAGGTCTCCGCATACTTGAGGATCAGTCCGGTAAGAGCTAATCCCAAAAAGCTGATCACTACGCTCACATGGAGGCCGATCTCGAACGGTCCGAAGCGCCGGTAGTAGATCTCTTGCTCATTATTGGGCTTCATGGTTCTCCTCCTCCGTGCTTGTTTTGGGAGCAGCTTTCCGCTTGCCTCTCCGTGGCAGGAGCTTCAGGAGGGGAGCGACGGCTGGCACGACATAGCCACGCACTGCCCAAAGCAGCGTATGCGTTCCGAAGACGCTGAAGACGCCAAAGAGCAGGGCCGTCATGAAAAGCCAGATCCCATAGAGGGCGGGAGGAGCTGTTTGAGAGTCGGAGGGGCGCACATGGGGTAGGAAAGCGACGAAGTTCGCGTTGGCATAAGAGTGGCACGCTTGACACGTCGAGACGATGTTGGCAGCCGATAACGTTGACTCGGGGTCCTCAGGCGGGAGGATCTGGTGGTTCCCGTGGCAATCCGCGCACGTGGCCACGCCTGCATAGCCCAGAGTCGTCACTTGGCCGTGATAGCTCTCGCGATAGGTGTCAAACGCCTCGGGATGGCAGTCGGCACAGGCGAGCACCGAGGCAAGCTGAAAGGCCTTCTCTCGGGGTGGCTGGATGGCGTGGGTTTGATGGCAGTTGGTGCAGACCGGACCCTGCTCCAAAGGGAGCTTCCCGTGCACGCTCGCTTGGTATTCGTTGAGGACTCCGAGGTGGCAGCGGCCGCAGGTCTCGGGGATGCGGCTTGGGTAGAGTCGGGAGCGGGGATCGGAGTTAGGAAGAGTATCATGGGCTCCGTGACAGTCGGCGCAGGTGGCAGCCACCAAGAGACCGCTGCGTAATAGACCCTGACCGTGGACGCTCTCCAGGTACTGTTGATAGGCTTCGGGGACCGGGATCTGGTGAGCCACGGCCAGTTTCTCGTTGCCATGACAGCCTCCGCAGGTCTGGGGCAAGTTGAAAGGGAAGACCCGAGAGTTCGGATCGCTTGTAGGGCGGATGTCGTGGCCACCGTGGCAAGCGGCGCAGTTGGGGACATCGGGGACGCCTTGCAGAAGTCCGCGGCCATGGACGCTCTCCCAATAGGCTTGGGTCTTGGGATGACAAGTGGCGCAGATTTGGGGATCCGTAGGTTGTTCATGCGGAATCTGTTTCGCTCCTACATGACAGATTGTGCAGGACAAGCTCTTATGAACGGAAGACTGGAGCGGTTCAAGCGTGAGATCCCGGTGGCAGAGCCGGCAGCTCTCGGCTTCCTGCGGATTCTGCGCCGCCGGAGCAAGCCAGGCGATCAAGAAACCAACCGCCGCGATCAAAACCCCCAGCCATCTCCATCCCTGTCTCATGGAGCATCACCCACATCCATTCTAACACCTCTATCAGCTCACCAATATGAGCTTACTCAGGAAGGCAGATGATCTACATCATCAAAACGTGATGTGGCACTTCAAACAACCCTCGAAATTGGCAGCTCCCTCTGGTGGCACGTCCTTGCGGTGGCACGTCCCACAGAACTCGTGCCACAGGGTGGGGACGGCAGTCTCGTAGTTCATATAATCGAGATGATCCATCTTCTCAACGTTGGTGTGGCACAGCGTGCAGTTAAAGCCGAGATTGACGTGCAGCTCGTGTGAGAACTTCACCTTCTCAGAACTCGTAGGGATCTGGGCCGAGTGGCACTGCAGGCAGTCTTGCAGGCTGGCTCCCTCCAGTTGCGCTCGGGCCGGATGGCAGTCGGTGCAGCGATTCACCTGGGCACCATGTTGGGGGTCTTGATAGCCCACCTCGTCATGACAGATAGCACACTCGAGACCGCGCCGGACAACGTGTGTCTCATGTTGAAACGTCCACTTGTCGATCTCTTTCGCAATCGTCTCGGCGTCGAGATGACAAGCGGTGCATCGAGTCTCATAAGGTACTTGGGCCCAGGGGGGCTCCAGCTCCAGCTCGATGCCCACCTCAAGAAGGGCGTTCTTCAGATCTTCGTATGCCTTAAGCAGAACCGCGGAAGCATAGCCAGGGTTGTGGACGCCGTGGGCGTTCGCGACGAAGTCGATGTTCTCTTGAGCCTGAAGAGCGAGCTCGTTGGGCGGGATGAGAGCTTGCACTTTCTGGTTTAGGGATTGGACAGCTTCCAGACGGGTGGAGAGCACCTGCTCCCAAGTCTGGTAGATCTTGAAAAACGGAGCGCCGTGACAGGACATGCAACTCACCTCGCTGGCCAGCTTGCGGCCTTCTTTGGAGATGAGGTGGCAGCTCTCGCAGCTGACGCCCGCCAAGTACATCGCCGCAGGCAAGGGTTCGACATCTTTGCCTCCAATGCCTATGTAGAGATCGCGTTGCGGAGAGTGGCTACCCCCGACGTGACACGTCTCACAGCGGGTGGCCACTGCTTCCAGTGCCTTGGGGATCTGGTGTTGGATCTCGATGTGGCAGCTTAAGCACTCGACTTTGTGCTCTGTGACGTGCATGCGGTGGAGAAATTCTGTTTCATTGATGCGCGCCAGGCGTGTGGGCTCGTTGTGGCAAGTCAGGCAGCGGTCTGGGGGGACCTCGCCTGCGCCCTGTACCACGTTGGCGTGGCAGAGGGTGCACTCCATACCGAGCCGCTTGACTTCCGCGTGGTCGAAGCTCAGGCCCGCCGTGGTGATGATCTGTTCCGGCGTCTCGTGGCAGAGCGTGCAGCGCGCCGTATCCTCGTTGAGTCTAGTCTCTTTGAAGTGGCAGAGGAAGCAGCTGCTCTCGGTCACGGCGATGTGCTGCCCCTGGACAATCTGGCTGTGACAGGAGGTACAGCGGAGTTTCTTCTCGCGGCGCATCTCGGTAAGATGCGGCCGGTGGTCGAAGAGCACATTCTCGAAGAGCTCACGCCCGACGAGCAATCGTTGCTCGTGGCAGCCCGGCCTAAGGCAGCTTTCGTCGGGCACCTCGGCCCAGGGGTTCGTGCCATAGGTGCCAGTAAAGTAGCTCACGACCATGGAGAGCGCTTCGTACTTCTTGCGGAACTCCGCACTAATCCCCGGAGGAATGTGGCACTCGACGCAGGCCACGTCACGGTGTGTGGAGGTCTCCCAGGACTCATAGTAGGGTTTCATGAAGTGGCAGGTGCCACAGAAGGCTGGCTGGGAGCTGATTTCGACACCCACGAAGAGCGCGGCCACACCCAAAGGCAGCGCGATGAGGGCCAGCCACAGCAGACGTAGCAGCCAGGGATAAGTCCGCCATCGGCGCAAGATCTGCATCATCTCTCACCCCCGACGCCGCTCACGCCGATAGAGCAGGACGACCAATAGCGTCAGCGCGAGATATCCCCAGATGAGCGCCAGCCCCACAAGTCGCACGCCGCGCACGCCCAAGAGGCCGTGCAGTTGGCTGCGTACTTCCTCAGCGATTGAGCGCGCCCGACGCGTCAGCTCCTCGACCTTTGTCACATCCAGCGAGTGCTGCACCGGCAGCGCCTCAATGAGATAGGTGCGCGCCTCGATCATGCGCGAGCGATACGGCGCGATGTCATATGCCTGAGCCTCAGCCGCTTGGAGCGCCGCCTCCGCTTCCTCTAACGCCTGTCGAGCCCCCGCCAGCATGACCTCAAGCTTCTCCACATCCTTGGAATCCGGGAGATGACAGAGGTTGCAAACTCCCTCCATCGAGCGCCCCATGCCCACGGACGCCACCTCGTGATTACCATGGCAGCCAGCGCATTCAGCGATGCTTTGTTCTTCCATCGCTTTCTTGTGCACGCTGGCATCGAAGTAGCGCCGCTCATTGATATGGCATGTCCCACAGACTTTGGTGATGTCCTCGATGCCAGGGGGAATGGCCCCGTGGGTGCCATGACACGTGGCACAACTGGGAGCCTTCGTATTCCCCTGCTCAAGGAGCGCGACTCCGTGGACACCTCTCTGGAAGGCCTCGACTTCGTCGGCAGGCAGACCGTAAGGTTCCATAAGGGCAGGGTCACTGTGGCAGCGGCCGCACGTTTCGGGAACCCGTGCGACGTAGACGGAGCTGCGGGGATCAAGAGCCAGCAAGATCCGATGGGCCGTATGACAATCGGTGCAGACGGCGACGTTGGTATCTCCCTCTTTCCACCGCTGACCATGCTGGGATGTCAAGTATTCCGCGAACTGATCGGTGCGCAGTCCGTAGGGTTTCATCTTTAGGGGATCGGCGTGGCAAGAGCCGCATAGTTGGGGAATCTGGTCTCGTGAAGGAATCCCCCGAAAACCGAGCGCCCGGTCATGCGCCCTCTCCCGATCGAGTGTGGCTGGATCGCCCCCATGGCAAGCGACACAATCGACGTCGAAGAGGGCATGGACACTCTCAAGGTAGTCGACCTTGATCTCACTATGGCAGACGAGACAACTTGGCCCCCCTGTCTCTTGGTCAGCGCCAACTCGGACCAACAAGATTACCAAGGCAACCAACAGCAGCCCCAGTAGCCGAATGGACGGACGTCGAGGTCGGCGGGAGCGCCTAAACATGGGGACAGCAAACAAGAGCACGAAGAAGGCTACGAAAATAAAGAGCGCCTGATTGGGGGTCAACTTCTCAAGAACGTAATAAAACGGAAGGAAGTACCACGGAGGCGAGGCAGCGACCGAACTGAGAGGATCGGCGGGTGGCCCCAGTGTAGGCACCCACAGGATCGCCAGGGTAAACAGTAGACCCAACGCCAGCAAGATGACGATCAGTCCATCGAGCAGGAGATCAGCGTATGTCCTCTTGGGCATTGTTCGATACCTCCACGGGTTTGGCTGGCACATCTGGCTTTTGGGAGACGGGCGCAAAGAGGCCCTGGCGGGCAACGAAATAGAGATGGACGCCGATCAAGAGAGTGGTCAACCAAGGCAAGAGTCCTACATGGAAGACATAGAAGCGCAGGAGCGCCCCCTCGCCCAGCTCCACGCCACCCCAAAGGAAGTCAAGAAAGGGTTTTCCAATGAGAGGTATCCGCTCGATGGCGCGACGTGCAGCATCCGTGGTCCAGAAAGCCTGTTGATCCCAGGGCAAGAGCAGCCCCGTGAACCCGAAGGCCATCACAAGCAGAAGCAGTATGACGCCGATGGCCCAGTTGAGTTCTCGCTCGCGGTATGCGCCATACAGCCCGATCCGCAGCATGTGCAACAAGGTCACGAGAATCAGCAAGTCCGCTCCCCAGCGATGCAGGCCACGCACGAGCCAGCCCAGTTGCGCTGTGCCCATGAGGTACTGAATGCTTGGGCGGGCTTCTGCTACTGTGGGCTGATAGTAGACCATGAGCAGGATGCCCGTGAGGATCTCGACCAAGAACAGGAACACCACCGCGCCACCCAGCAAGTGGCCCAGGTGGAATTGAGGCGGCAGAGGCAGCTCCAACTCCCGGCGGATGAGTCCGCGCGTGCGTTCCCAAAGAGCCACGGTTATCCTTCCCTCCCGATGAAGATCTCCTCGCCTACGACCTCGACGCGCTGGCGGGGTAAAGGCCAACGCGGCAGGCCGGCCACGACGTTGCCGCTGACGTCGAAGAGTCCACCGTGGCAGGGGCAGCTTAGCAAACTGCGCTTCTCATCCCAGTTGACGATGCAACCTTTGTGAGTGCAAACGGCCGAAAGAGCGACAAAGCCATGCGGAAGGCGCAGGACCCAAACGGGCTGTCCCTCAAGCAGGATTTGCTTTCCCTGACCCACGGCAAAATCGCGCACGGAGCCGACTCGAACACGCAGACGGCCAGGGTTGAACGCCTGCCGCTCCGGCGGGAAGATGAAGGCGATCACTCCACCCAGAAGGCTCAAGAAGCCCACGATCAGCGAGCCCTGAAGCAACCTGCTTAAGAAAGCTCGGCGCTCACTGCTGGCTCCCTCTGGGGCTCTTGAGCTACGCATGCCTGTACCCCTCTTCTTACGTCCTGTCATCCCATTCTAAAGCCCATCTCATATGAAACTCCATGATGGAGATCAGCGGCAACATTGATCTCACTCACGAAGTATGCTGACTAGAGTCATTGATCTCAAGCGGGGAGAAGATGTATCGCTTAAGCTCAGCAAGCGAGACGGGCAGTGTCCCCATAGGAGAAATCTATCTCGAGCGCTTGAAGATGGTGTTATAATAGTGGTCATGATCTTGGCAGGAGGAGGTGAGCGATGCTCCAGACTCTATTCGCAGAATATGGTCTATACTTTGCTTGGCTTGTCTCTCTTGTCGCCACCGGCGGCAGCCTCTACTTCAGCGAAGTGATGGGGTTCATCCCGTGCGCACTCTGCTGGTATCAACGCATCTTCATGTACCCCCTTGTAATCCTTTTGGGGATGGCGAGCTTCCGCAGTGACCGCAGGATCGCGGGTTACGTCCTGCCGCTGAGCGTCATCGGCTTGAGCATCGCGTTTTATCATTACTTTCTTGTGGAACAAAAACTCTTGGGGGAATTGGAGTCGCCCCTATGTCAGGTGGGCGTGCCCTGCGACACCAAATACATCGAATGGCTCGGCTTCATCACCATTCCCTTCCTGTCGCTGGTGGCCTTTACCCTGATCACAATTTTGATGGTCTATGTCCGCCGCGCCTTGCGAGCGGAACCTGAGACGTGGGTATCTCCGGCTTCCGAGGTGAAAGCTCCAACCGAAGTGAAAGAACCCGTATTTAAGAGTTCGATCAGATTGCCCGCTGTGGCTCTGCTCTTGGCCGCCGCAGGCACTTTGACACTGGGGTTCGATCTCAGCCGGAAGTATCCCGGCGACCCACCCACCACATGGTCGGTGGAGCGTCTGGTAGAGGTTCCAGAAGCCTTGCAGATAGATGGTGTGCTGCAAGAAGGTGAGTACCAGAACAGGCTGAGTTCCTTCAGAATCAAGATGGATCTCTATTGGAGCGTCCGTGAGGATCGGGTCTATTTCGGGCTGAAGGCCCCTACCCAGGGCTGGGTTGCACTGGGGTTCAACAGCGCAGTCCCCTTGATGAGAGGAGCAGACATCATCATCGGCTATGTCAAGGATGGCCAACTCGCTCTGGAGGATAGCTACGCGAACTCACGCATCGGCCATCAGACCGATATTCAACTGGGTGGTCGCGATGACATTCTGGATAGAGCGAGCACTCAGGATGAAGGGGGAACGATCATCGAATTCTCTCGACGTTTGGATACCGGCGATACGTTTGACATGCCCATTCGTCCGGCCGAGAAACTGATGATATTGCTTGCTTACGGGCAGCGAGATGATCTCATCAGTTACCACGATCGGATGAGAGCGCTCATGGCGAATATTGAATTGGTTCCGGAAGGCCGTTGATGCTGACGCATTTGGAAGCCTACGAGATTGGGCTCGTGGCCTGGGTGGCGCTGCTGGCGGTCTGGGGGCTCCAGGGGTTGATCGCGGCCTATGTGGAAGACCCCAAGCCCACAGCGGCAGAGCGCAGACCCGTGAACGAATCCTGGAGCGCTCTCTTGGTGATTCTTGCTTTGATTGGGCTGGAGATCTTCTGGGCCGTGCTCTTTGTAAGAGGAATCTTCGAAGGAGCGTCATCGAACACGTTGGCCTTATATGGGGTCTTGCTCACCTTCACTTTGGCAGCTGCATTGATCGTCTATCGGCGCGCCTTCGTGCCGGATGAGACTCTACTTCAAGAGCGCGATGAGGGAGTTCCCTGGTGACTAAGAAGGGAAAATCGATGTCGACGGGTGACAAGCCCAGAAAGCCAAACACGGGAGAGCAACGAAGGTTTTCGCGTCGAGCGCTCGTGCAATGGGTGCTTGGCGTCGGAGCCGCCTTCGCTATGGGAGCCATGTCCATCGCGGCTCTCTCCATTCGACCCACGAAGCGGAATGCCAAACAGCAGGAGCCGGTAGCAGCAGGGGACCGCCTGGTCTTCGTGATCGGAGCCAACAAAGGGCAACCCATTCGCCGTGACAGCATCCCGGTGAACGAAGCCGTGCTCGCCTTCCCTGAGGGAAAGGATGGCAATCCAGACAACTTGATCCTGCTCTGCCATCTCGATCCCGTGAGCCTCGCACCGCCGACCATCCTCGCATGGACGGCAGAGGGTCTTGTGGCCTATAGTGCTATCTGTACCCATCTGGGCTGTACGGCCTCTACTCTTCAGAGGATGGAAGGGACGGACTTCCCCCAGCTGCTGTGCCCCTGTCACAGCGGCGTCTTTGACCCGCAGAGCGGTGCCATCGTCAAAGCCGGACCACCACCGCGTCCTCTGCCACAACTGCCCATCCAGATCGATAACCAGGGAGAGTTGATCGCTGCGGGCTGGTTCGAAGAGCCCCCTGGAGTCGTTCCCAAAGGGGAGCTACGGCGATGGCGAGAGAAGAACAAGAACTGAAGGCTCCCCAGGCAGAGTCCGCACCTGCCCCGAGTTGGTGGGACGAGCGCCTGGATTGGAGACGTTTTAAAGCCAAGTACCTGCGCAAAGCCTTCCCGGTGCATCCCGCGTTCTTTCTGGGTGAGATCGCACTCTTTAGTTTTGTTATATTGGTTCTCACGGGAATTCTGCTGGCATTGACCTACGAGCCCTCTGCACAGCTTGTCGAGCTAGAGGGCAATCAAGTTCCAGCAGCCTACGCCAGCGTCGTCGAGAACGATGGCACTCCTCTGGGGCTCTTCGTGCGACAAGTGCATCACTGGGCTGCGCATGTGATGATTGCTGCCGCCATCTTGCATCTCTTGAGGATCTTCTTCACCGGTCTTTACAAGAAACCTCGTGAGATCAACTGGCTCGTGGGTCTTCTGCTTTTGGTCCTCGCTGTGTTTGCCTCCTTCTCCGGCTATCTCTTGCCCTTCGATGCGTTTTCCGTCACCGCCACGGGGATCGGCTATCACATCGCACGCTCTGTCCCGTGGATCGGGCCGCAGTTGGCTGATTTCATCTTTGCCGGAAGATTCCCGGCACCGGGGACGATCCCGCGCTTCTATGCCTATCACGTGATCCTCATCCCCTTGTTGATCATGGGGTTGATTACCTTGCACCTCTGGATTCTGCTCAAGCAGCACCATAGCCAGGCGCCTTCTGCGCGGATCTATGTGGGCAACCGCAAGATTCTGGGTGTGCCGCTCTGGCCCCATCAAGCTCTGCTGATGACCGTGCTCTTCTTGGTATTATTGGGGATCTTGTTCGCGGTGGCCGGTCTTTTCCCAGTTCACCCGGTGGCATACTACGGCCCACCGGAGCCGGCCACACCCGTCGTCAAGCCCGACTGGTATTGGCTCTGGCTCTACGGGGCTCTCAAGCTGGTCCCCACCTGGTTCGACTTTGAGGCCTTCGGAACGACGATCAATCCAGAGAACCTGGGGGGAGTCCTTCTCCCGTTGCTGCTGGTGACCCTGCTCGTGCTCTTGCCCTTCGTGGATCGATCCCGCGAGCCGGTGCACTTTCTGGAGCCGTCGAGCGCACATCCCATACGAACAGCGCTGGGCATAGGAACTCTCACGTTTCTCCTGATGTTGATGTTCGCAGCCTACAATGAGGAGCTAAGCTTATCCCTCGAAGTGCTTCGTGTAGGGGTTCTGCTTGTGCCGCTTCTGACTGGAGCTGTTACGTACTGGAGTCTCCGTGGACGCCACGCCAAAGTCTCGTTGCCCGGAAGAGAGAACCCGCTCGAACCTACGCAGTCGCAAGACCTGACCCAGATCATTGACAAATCCGAGTGATGTAAGTTATACTCCGAAACAAGGAGTGGATATCTTGATGATCCTGCGAGTTGCTGCGGTTGCGGTAGCAGCCCTCCTTATGGTCAGTGGCGTGCCTCAACATGGAGGGCCGCTGGAATGCATGTCTTCTGGGCCGTTCGCGTCCGCGGATTCACAGGGTCAACACTCCACCAATCCTTCGACCGGCTGCAGCTCCCAGACGCATGCCACGCCCAGCTGGTGGGCGAATTGCTCTGGCTGCGGGACTACTCTGCTGGTAGATGACCTCTCCTCGCCTGAGGAGGCATTCAGGAGTACTTGGCTGCTGGTCGTGGCTTTGAATCCCTTCCAAGCACCCTCCCCCCATTGGCGCCCTCCTGCCTAAGCCTCTAGTCCATCCCTTGATCGTTTCGTAGGCAGATTCACCCGTACAGAAGTAACAGAAGTAGAAGTCATCGTCACTCAGCACAAGAGGTAGTGATACGAGTGCAGCAGGTCAGGTGATGTAAGAGGAGAGCCCATGATGACACAACACACGGATACGAAGGAAATGGCCAGCGTCGTCCTTTCCGTGCGCGGAATGAGCTGCGCGTCTTGTGTAGCGCATGTGGAGCTGGCGCTACGCGAACTGCCTGGGGTTTCTCACGTAGTTGTCAACCTCGCCACAGGCACAGCCAGAGTCGAGTACACACCGGGAGTGGTCTTGGTAGACCAGATGAAGCAGGCGGTGCGCGACATCGGCTATGAAGTTACCGAGAAAGTCGAAGCCGAAGAGGTCGTTGATCGCGAGCGTGAGGAGCGCCAGCAGGAGATCCGTCGCCAAGGGCTCTATTTGCTCTTTGCCGCGCCCGTAAGCCTGATCATCATGCTGGGCACGTTTCGCGACTATTGGATCCTGCCCTACTTCGTGCCGGAGTGGCTGGGAAACAAGCTGCTCTTGGGGCTTCTGGCCACTCCCATCGTGCTGGGTCCGGGAAGGCAGTTTTTCGTCAACAGCTTCCGAGGTCTGCGGCACGGCGTCACGGACATGAACTTACTCTATGCGACCGGAATCGGCGCCGCATATCTTATTGCCGTCATCAATACGCTCTGGCCCGAGGCGGGCTTTGGTGGTAAAGGAGCGACGTTCTACGAATCCGCGGCGCTGCTTACGACCTTCATTGTGCTGGGCCGCTGGCTGGAGGCGCTCACCCGTGGGCGCACCAGCGAAGCGATTCGAAAACTCATGAGTCTCAAGCCCAAGGTGGCTCGCGTGCTGCGCAATGGGCAAGAGCTGGAACTCCCCGCCGACGACGTCCAAGTGGGAGATCTCGTGTCGGTGCGACCGGGTGAGTCCATACCGGTCGATGGCCTCGTTCTGGAAGGCTACTCCGCCGTGGATGAATCGATGATCACAGGTGAGTCCATCCCTGTTGAAAAGAAGACCGGCGATGAAGTGATCGGTGGCACTATGAACAAGACTGGGGCCTTCCAGTTCAAAGCGACCAAAGTAGGCAAAGAGACAGCCCTAGCACAAATCATAAAGCTCGTCGAAGATGCCCAAGCCAGCAAAGCTCCCATTCAGAAACTGGCCGATTGGGTCGCGGGACACTTCATCTTGGGAGTGCACGCCCTGGCGCTACTCGTCTTTGCCTTCTGGTTCTTCTTGGGCTATAGCTACTTCTTCGATCCCAGCACGAGCTTCTTGCTCTCACCTCACAAGCTGGGGGAGATCGGGGTCTTTGGGTTCTCGTTATTGCTCTCGATCACGGTGCTCGTGATCTCTTGTCCGTGCGCTGTGGGCTTGGCCACTCCCAGTGCGATGATGGCAGGAGCCGGAAAGGCAGCAGAGCACGGTGTGCTCTTCAAAGGGGCCGATGCCATCGAGGCGACGAGCAAGCTCACGACGATCATCTTCGATAAGACCGGCACGCTCACCAAGGGTGAGCCTTCGGTCACGGATGTATCTGTCAACGGATCGATGAACGGATTAATGGATGATGAACTACTGGCTCTGGCAGCCTCGGTGGAGAAGGGCAGTGAGCACCCCCTGGGCGAGGCCATCGTCCGTGCCACTCAGGAGCGAGGCTTAGCAATCGCTGATGTCGAGAGTTTCAATGCCATTCCCGGTCATGGCGTCGAAGCCCGCTGCCAGGATCACGAGGTTCTGCTCGGTAACCGCAAACTCATGAGCGATCGAGAGGTGGACATTCAGGGCCTGTTATGGCAGGCCGAGGCGCTAGAGCAAGAGGGCAAGACCGTGATGTTCGTGGCCGTGGATGGGAAAGCCGCGGGACTGATCGCGGTGGCGGACACACTCAAGGATTTCTCGAAGGAAGCTCTTGAGCGCCTGCACCGGCTGGGGCTCGAAGTTGTGATGATCACAGGGGATAACCAGCGCACGGCACAAGCGATCGCTCGACAAGTCGGCATTGATCGCGTCTTGGCAGAAGTCTTACCCCAGGACAAAGCGGAAGAAGTGAGAAAACTGCAAGCGCAAGGCAAGAGGGTCGCGATGGTCGGCGATGGCATCAACGACGCGCCTGCCTTGGCCCAAGCGGATGTAGGCATTGCCATCGGCTCAGGCACGGACGTCGCCAAAGAAACCGGGCATGTGATCCTCATTAAAGAAGACTTGCGCGATGTCGTAGTCGCCCTAGAGGTTGCGAAGGCGACCATGCGTAAGGTGAAACAGAATCTCTTTTGGGCCTTTGGCTACAACACGGTCATGATCCCGGTGGCGGCAGGAGTCTTCTACCCCCTAGCAAAGCTCGTGGTCAGCCCGGAAATTGCGGCCTTCTTGATGGCGACCAGTTCCGTCTCGGTCACCCTCAACACGCTGCTCTTGAAACGCTTTGCACCCACACTGAAGCGCGAGGAGCAGCAGCCAGCGCTAACGGCCGGACAATGGGCGACTACAACCGCGACGGGCATAAAGGAGTGATGCCGGTGGAGCGAACGGAGCGAAACGTCGGGCGGGTGAGCACGCTCACGTGCATGGCGATCTCGGGTGCTCTAGCTTTGAGTTTCTTCGTTCTGGCTTCGCTTTTGGGGTATCCCGTGGTCGCTCGTGTCGGCGGAGCTGTCTGGGTCTTTCTGCTCAGCATGATCGTGAGCCTGCCCCTCGTCACATCGTACTGGAAGCGACGTCATAAGGGTGACTGAGATGCAGCCGTTGCACGCGCAGTCGGATCATGGGTCGACGATGGGCCTGACGCTGCTCGTCTGGCTCTGCGCCTTGCCTT
Organism: Candidatus Fraserbacteria bacterium; assembly: GCA_037442925.1. Taxonomy (GTDB): domain Bacteria; phylum Bipolaricaulota; class Bipolaricaulia; order RBG-16-55-9; family RBG-16-55-9; genus RBG-16-55-9. Next base: position 31,208 of record JBBIPG010000019.1, read on the forward strand.
TGATCCTTCTGGTTGCGACTCCGTTGTGGGGCTGGAAAGTCGCGGGCTTGGCGGCGCTGGCGCTCTTGTTGATCTTGCTGCCCGTCTGCTGGGTCATTTGCACTTTCAGGGTTCAGCAAAGGAGATGAACATGCTCTCGCGCCGTGAGTTCCTGAAGCGAATGGCTGGCGTCGGCAGCGCGCTCTTTAGTCTCACTCAGCTACGAGCGCAGGCAACCACCTCTGAGGCGATTCGCATTGGCTTGCAGGCTGATCTCACGGGGACATTGGCCGACTACGGCTACTGGCATCGAAAGGTGGCCGAAGCTGCCGTGCGCAAGCTGAATGACGAGGGCGGCATCAGCGGGCGGTCAATGGAGCTATTCATCGAAGATACGGCCTCCGAGGCCGCTCAGGGAACTGACAAGATGCGCAAGCTACTGTTCCAAGACCAGGTGGACTTCGTCATGGGCTCGCAACACTCCGGTGTCTCGCTAGCATCACTGCCGCTGGCAGCCGAGGCCAAGACCGTCTACTTCCCGCTGGGTGAGGCTACCGAAATCACTGCTCAACTCGGCAACCGCTACAGCTTTAAGCTGAACCATACCGTGCGCTCGGATGTCTCTGCCACCTACCGATGGGCTGTGGAGAACCTCGGTCGACGCTGGACGCTGATGGTGGCAGACTACGCCTTTGGCCGCTCACACGCTGAGGAATGGCCATCACGGTTGCGAGAGATTGAAGGCGAAGCAGTAGAGATCATCTATGTGCCCCTCGAGACGGTGGACTTCGTTCCTTACTTGAGCCGTGTGGATCGCGTTCGCACGGATGTGCTCTTCCATGTCTTCCCGGGGGTCAACGGCTTGCGACTGCTTGTGCAAACTGCGGAGCTGGGACTCTTCGAGGATTTGCAGATCTTTGGACCCATTTGCACGGTGGACGGCCTTGACATTGAGGCGTTCCCTCCGCTTCTGGGAAGCTGGTACATCTCCAAGCATCCGCGGCGCGCCCGTGAGATCTCCAGCGAGTTGCAAGAATTCGATCGTGCTTTTCGGCAAGCCATCGGAGTTGGGAGCGATGGTCGCGAACTGGGAACTGATCGCGCGACTACAGGTTCCCATCTGTGGTACACATGGGAGATCTTGCATCTCCTCAAGCAGGCCGTCGAGGCAACTGACTGGACCAGCAAGGCTGACAATCCCCATCTCGTTGGGTTTCTAGAGGGAGTACAGATGAAGGCTGGCTTCGGCTTCCCGCAGGGTGACAAGTTCCTGCGGAGAGAGGATCACCAGGGTTTTCACGCACACTACATCGAGCGGCTGGAAGCTGTCGGCAAGGAACTACAGCTGCGGGTGAAGGCCTCCATCCCCACGGAGCAAGCGGTCTACCCTGTGACGATCGACTATACGCAACAAGGGTTCTGAAGCAGCGAAGAGAGGTGAAATGGAATGGAGCACCATTCGGAACAGAGTCAGCAGATGGGATCTGGCGCGCAGCAAAGCGGATCCCCGTGGCGACGCTGGCTGTGGTTGGGAGGATGTGTGGCTCCCCTGGGAGCCGCCGTGGCCGTCTTAGCGTTTAACGTGCCAGTCAATGCGGTGCTGCTGGTCGGGCTATTGGCTCTCTGCCCACTGGCGCATCTATTTCTGATGCGGGGCGGGGAGCACAAGCATTAAGGAGACATGATGTGGTGTCATCTGTTATTGGCAATGCCGTTGTTAGCGCTGGCAGCCTTTCTCTTTCTGCCGCCTCCGTTGGCCTGGCCGACGACGGCTGCTCTGGTGGCCATTTCAGCCTTTCTGGGAGTGATGATGTGGCAAGCCATGCGTCAATCCGTGGCGACTGGTCCAGAGGCGATGAAGGGCAAGACGGCTCTGGTGCGCAGTTGGAGTGGCCGACAGGGTCAGATCAACTATCACGGGGAACTCTGGAGCGCGCGGGGGCCTGAGGCACTGAAACCGGGTGAGTGGGTCGTGATCTCCGGGCTGGAAGGACTCAAAGCGATTGTGCAACGGACAAATCCTATCGACCAAGGAGTCAACAGAAAGGTAGCATGAAAATGGTTGTGCACCGCAGTAGAAGAGGAGCCACAATCTCGGACGGAGGTGCACGATCATGCTGTATGTCGGAGTCGATCATCACAAGCGGTACTGTCAACTGGCCGTCGTGGA
>JBBIPG010000020.1:0-32871 GCA_037442925.1 Candidatus Fraserbacteria bacterium
AAAGGATAGGGAACTCGGGGTCCAACGCTATGATGTGTCCGTAGTTGAGGGACGGATGGAAGGATGACTTGAGTTTTCTAACCGCTAGAGTACCTAGCGGACTTGACAACCATTTTCATGGAAGGAGTGAATCATGGCAAAGCACGAGCAAAAGCAGCATAAACCAAGGAAGAAGCGGTGGCGGATCTGGGCCTTTGCGGCCATTGTGGTCGTGGTGCTGGGTGCAGCCGGTGTGCTCTTGAAGTCGGCTTTTACGCCGCCCAGCGTTCCCGCAGCTCTAGAGACCTCCGCTGCTGCTAACGTCGTGACCCTCCAGGCCGATATGGGGGGATTTCGTCTGGCAAGCACCTCTTCGGTTGCCTCCCACGACGCGCATGATCCCTCTGGCCTTGTGGTCATCAGAGCCAAGGTGGGCGAACCGCTGACGGTGCGGCTGGTCAGCCTCGACAATCAGTTCCACGTAGATGGGGGTGGCAAGCACCAGTTTGCGATCGATGAGCTGGGGGTCAGTATGATCGCGCCACCGGAGGGCACAGTGCAGAAGACGTTTACTCCAACTCAAGCCGGGACATATGAGTTCTATTGTGATATCTGCTGCGGCGGCCGGGCCAACCCGACCATGCGCGGCCAGTTGATCGTCGAATCATGAGCGCACTCACACAGGTCTCCGCGCGTAAGGTCGCCGTCGCCGCTCTGATGGCTATGGGGGTGCTCGCAGTTGCCGTCTTCCTGGGATTGCGTCATCCGGCAGCTCCCGAGATCTCCATGAGCCCACTCTTGCCGGGCATTACGCTGGGCACCGTGCTCGTCGCCGGAGCGGTGGATGGCATCAATCCCTGCGCCTTCACGGTATTGCTGCTCTTCATTACTGCGCTACTCGCCAGCGTATCGGCCAAGGGCACTCACGAAATCGCACAGAGTGTTACGACCGTGCGGGCACGAATGATCGGCTTAGGTTCCATCTATATTGCCGCGATCTTCTTGACGTATCTGGCACTGGGCGCGGGCCTGTTGGTGACAAGCGATCTCTTCGTACGGGGACACCTGCCAGCACGGGTGGGAGCGCTGCTGGCTGTGGCATTGGGGCTTTGGATGCTCAAGGACTACTTTCTGCCTGAGATGGGCCTACGGCTTCAGGCTCCGGCGGCAGTCGCCCGCTGGGCACACGAAGCGGCTCGCAAGATGACCGTGCCTGCGCTGGCTCTGGGCGGCTTTCTCATCGGGCTGTGCACCGTGCCGTGCAGCGGTGCAGTCTATCTCGCTGTGCTGGCGCTGCTTTCTGCTCAGCCGACGGCGACGGCATTTGGCTATCTCGTGCTCTATAACCTCATGTTCATCCTCCCGCTCGTTGTTGTGTTGATCGCGGCTTCCGCTCGTCCGGCGCTCAACAAACTAGCCCACTGGAATCTCCATCACAAAGAGTGGGTGCGTTTGGCGCTGGGCACCGGCGTCGTGCTCATGGGATTGGCCATCTTGGTCATGGTATGAACGATACGTGGGAGGTGATTCCATAATGGCAGAGAAGGTGAAAGACCCGGTCTGCGGCATGATGCTCGATAAGGCTCAAGCTAGCGCCACATCGCAGTACAAAGGCAAGACATATTACTTCTGCATGCTGCACTGCAAGAAGCAGTTCGAGAAGGAACCGGCGAAATACGTCAAGGCATAAGAACTGTAGTGAGAGACTGACAGGAGGTCACTCATGATGATACGAGCAACCCGAAATGTAAGGCTCGGACTGGGGCTTCTGCTCTTGATAGCTCTGGGAATCTTCTCGGGTGGACAGATTGCAATGACGCAATCTGCACCCGTCTATGCCTACGTGCCTGCCATCTCGGACGGGACGATTGTGGCCATCAACCTAAACACAAACTCAGTCGACTGGACGCTGCAAGTCAGCCAGGGGACGCCAGATCGCAAGCCAGAGTCCGCCATGGGCATTGCCGCTAGCCCTGACGGGCGCTACGTCTACACCGGCGATGCAGTGACGAAAGAGTTTGTCGTGGTAGACGCCGAAAAACGGGAGATCGTCAAGCGCATCGCGCTGCCCCATGGCGTGCATGCCATTGACGTCTCGCCGGATGGACGGTTCGTGTGGGTCGGCGGCGGACTGGCAGATTATTCTTGGCTGAGCGCCACATCCGTGATCGATACAGCAACATTCGAAGTGAAGTGGACGCTCTCGCCCGCGTTAGGTAGTGGGTCACATCTCGCCTTCACCCCAGACGGGAGAGAAGTTTGGGCTGCCTCGATCACTACGAATCTCGTCTGGGCCTGGGACGCGAATTCCGGGGCAGTCTTGAGCGTTGTTCCCCTGACACAGGCTCCGTTGCGCGGCCAGAGCCCTGAGGCAGAACTGGGATTGATCGGCTTCAATGAAGTCGCGATCTCGCCCGACGGCAAACGCGCGTACGCCGTAGGCCCAGATGCGGCCATCGTTTATGCAATGGACGTAGCAACCCGGCAAGTCATCGGAACGGTGCAAGCGGGAGCACGCGCCCACGGTATCGCCGTTAGCCGCGACAACCGTGAAGTTTGGACGGCCGACCGCGGAGGCACCGTCACGATCATCGATGCCGACTCTCTCCAAGTGCTCGCCACTCTCGACATGGGCGCATACGCCAATCACGTGGCGTTCAGCCAGGACGGGAACTATGCCTACATCAGCCGTCAGACAGACGTAGCGGTCGTCGATACCCGAACGCGACAGATTGTGAACACAATTGCAGTGGGTAACGCTCCTCACGAGATCTCACTGGAGGACTGGCTGGCACCCGCAGAGTAATCGAGAGATGCTCTGACATGAGCGACCTGAGCAGAGTCATGACCAAAGCTGACAGACATCATCGTCAAACGCAGTGGGGCAGGCTAAAGAGTTCAAGTTTAGTTACACCGACCCCGACCTCAAGATGGAACTACACTGGACGATCGATGATGACTTCATCTACATCGGCCTGATGGCTCCGACGAAGGGCTGGGTCGGGATCGGCTGGCGAAACGGCCTCATCCCGGAAGAGCAGGAAGAGGGAATGAAGGACGTCGATATGTACATGGGCTATGTCACGGGCGGCCAGCTCTCGATGCTCGATACCTATGGGCAGACTCCCACAGATCCCCCTACACCTGATACCCAAATCACGATGACGATCAATGGCAAGGATGTCCCAGGCACGGACGACATCCTGGAGAGGGCCGGCTCAGAGGATAGCTCGGGCACGACGATCGAGTTCCAGCGCAAGTTGAATACGCTGGACCACGCGGACAACCCCGTGCCAGCGCAAGGCGAAGTCTACCTGGCCTATGGACCCAACAATGCTGACGACTTCACAACCTATCACGGTTCCAGCCGCAGCGAAGCGATCGTCAACTTTGTGACGGGCAAGGCCGAGCCCCACGATTAGGAGCAAGTAAGGAGCAAGAGGACGGCGAGGGGATTCAGCCATGCTCAACACGCTGAGTCCCCTGGTCGACCAACGATGGCACAGGAGATAGTGAAGGGAAACGGCAAGAAGCGCCAACGAGTGAGGCTTAGCCGCCGTGCCTTTCTTGCGGCGGTCGGGGTGTTGGGAGGCGGCCTGCTGATGAGCCGCTTCTGGCCAGGCCAAGCCGCGGGTCACCAGACGCTGCCGACGACCCTGGACGAGAAGTTGGTGCCGACCACCTGCTGGATCGGCAAACAAGATTGCGGCATGTTCGCCCGAGTCGTCAACGGGCGTGTGGTCCAGTTCGTGGGCCGCCCCAGCCACCCTCAGGCAGAGCGAATCAAGATGGGGACTCTCTGCACCGAATATGTAGATCCGAGCAAGCCTGCAGCAAGCCACCCCAGTCGTTTCGTCCCCCATCCCCGCAACTTGGGGACGCTCTGCCCTAAGGGGCGAGCCCAGATCATAGCCCTCTACGACCCCAATCGGGTAAAGACCCCTCTAATTCGCACCAACGAGAAAGGCGTGCCTGGAAGCTTCCGCGAGGCTTCCTGGGAGGAGGCCCTCACCCTGGTGGGCGAGAAGATCAGGGAAGTGAAAGCCAAAGACCCGAGGCTCTTGATCTGGCAGAAAGGCCGCAGCAAAGCGGAAGCGTTCTACGACGAGGCATTTGTGAAGGCGTCGGGGGCAACCAAGCTGACGCACGGCCCCTACTGCTCCGACGCTGGCTATCGGGCCTGCGAGTACACCATCGGCTTTCACGGCGTGCTCCACCCCGATTTCCAGTATTGTCGCTACCTCTTGGCTTGGGGTTGGAACATCACGGAGGCCGGGGGGAACAAGCTCTGCTGGATCACCTGGCCGCGGCAGCTCATCTTGGCCAAGGAGCAACAGGGGCTAAAGGTAGTGGTCATTGACCCTCGACTGCGGGGTGCCGGTCCCTTCGCTGGCGAGTGGCTGCCCATCAAGCCGGGGACGGATTTGGCCCTAGCCCTGGCGCTGTGCAATGCCCTGATCGAGCAAGGCACTATTGACCAGGAGTATCTCAAGAAATACACGAACGCGCCCTTCTTGGTCAAAGAGGACGGTTACTTTTTGAGGATCGAAGGCAAAGAACAAGTGTGGGATGAAGCGAATGGCTCAGCCAAGCCCTACGATGCCGTGGGGATAAGCCCGATCCTCAAAGGCGAGTTCACTGTAGGGGACATCAAAGTTAAGCCGGCCTTTCAGGTCTTTAAGGAGCACGTGGCCAAGTATACACCCTCCTGGGCCGCCGGAGTCTGTGACCTCCCGGCAGAAACGATCCGCCGCATCGCCCGGGAACTGGGCCAGAATGCCATGATCGGCAGCACCATCGTTCTCGATGGCATCATGCTGCCCTACCGCCCGGTCGCGATCGCCGCCTATCACATGAGCCAGCAGGAGCTGGGTTTTCAGGCCGTACGCGCCATGGTCATGGTGATGATGCTGCTGGGGGCCATCGAGGCCGTGGGGGGAGTGCGCAGCGATTTCGACCGCAAGGTGCATAAGAACTTCAAGGCCCTCGATGAGATCCAGATCAAAGACCCGCCCTACAATATCTATCTCAAAGATAGCAAATACTTCCCCATCAACAGCGCCAACCCCTCCATAGTTGCGAAAGTTATGCTCGACCCGCAAAAATATGGGGTGGACTACGTCCCTGAGCTGCTGATCGTCCACATGGCCAACCCGATCGTCTCGTTTGTGGATCAGCCCCTGCTGATGGAGGCCTATAAGAAGTTCAGATTTGTTGTGGTGATTGACCCATGGCTCTCGAAGACGGCTGATCTCTTCGCGGATGTCGTGCTCCCTGCGGCCACCATCGAAAAATACGAAGGGCCTCTCAACGTCACCGATCAGTATTATTATGCCACCACCCTGCGCCTACCGCCGATCGAGCCCCTCTTCAACTCCCGCGGCGAGATCGATATTTATCTAGATCTGTGCGAGAAAGCAGCAATTCTCTACGGTGAGGGCGGCTATCTCGACCAGCTCAATCAAGCACTTAAGCTGAAGGACCCCTACAAGCTGGATCTGACGCAAAAGCCCACCGTGAGAGAGATCTTCGACCGCTGGGCCCGCTCCGAGGGTTTTTCAGAAGGCATCGAGTACTTCGAGAAGCGCGGCGTGAGCGTAAAGCCCATCCCGGTGAAAGAGCTCTACGCCCCGGCCTGGGACCCGGCGTATGGGGGCATCCGCCATCGGCTTTACGGCGAGTCTCTGCTGCGCTATCGCGATGAGATGAAAGCCAAGGGCGCTGACGAGATCTACTGGCGGGACTACACGCCGCTGCCCACCTGGAGCACGCCCACGATGGAGAACTCGCCGTCCGAGTACGATCGGTATCTCATCAGCTTCAAGAAGATCGAGTTCAAGCAGAGTCGCTCCAGCCAGATCCCACTCTTGGCAGAGCTTGCTCCCCGGCAGTATTTGGTGATCAACCCCAAGACGGCCCGGGCCAAGGGGATCAACGACGGCGACGAGGTCTGGGTTGAGTCCCACAACGCGGTGACCGCGGAGACCCGCAGACTCAGGGTACGGGCTCGCTACTCCGAGGGCATCCGGCCGGACACGGTGGGTATGCCCCACCACTACGGCGAGGTGGCCCGCCATCCGTGGGCCAAGGGCCAGGGACCGACGCCCAATGCCCTCTACTTCACCGGAGAGGCCTACGTGACCAACACTCAAGATCAGGCCTTCCAAGTGAAGGTGCGCGTCTACAGATGAGAGGTGACCGACGATGCCCCGCTATGGCATGGTCATTGATCTAGACAGGTGCATGGGCTGTCGGGCATGCATGGAAGCTTGTAAAGTCGAGAACAACACGCCCATGGCCATCTTATGGATGTACGTCTTCCGCTTCGAGGATGGGGAGTATCCCAACACCCATATCTGGTTCATGCCCCGCCCCTGCATGCACTGTGACAACGCGCCGTGTGTGAAGGTCTGCCCTGTAGGGGCGCGCTTCAAGCGGGAGGATGGCCTTGTGCTGACAGATTATGACCGTTGCATCGGCTGCCGCTTTTGCGAAGTTGCCTGCCCTTATGGGGTGAACTACTTCAACTGGAAGGACCCCAAGAAGAACTACTATCTCGATTGGGACGATGAGGATTTGAATCGGGTCACAAACGGCGCAGTGCCCCCTTACAAGAACCCAGACTTAGAGCGTCGGTACAGCGAGGAGCGGGCTGGCGGGGGCGGGCAACTGAGAACGACGGCCGGGGGCGGCCACTACAAGGGCGTGATCGAAAAGTGTACTTTCTGCGTCCACCTGGTGGAGCGGGGGCGCTACCCGGCCTGCGTGGACAACTGCCCAGTTCGGGCGCTCCTCTTCGGGGACTTGGACGACCCCGAGAGCGAGGTCTCGAAACGGCTCAAGAAGAAGCCCCACTTCCGGCTCTTAGAAGAATATGGCACCGAGCCGCGCGTCTACTACGTCGGAGGCCATCCGCCGGGCGCGGAGACCCATCAGCTCGAAGAGGTGATAGCGAGAGTGTGAGCGATGACGACCCAGATTGAGAAACTGCCTTACGGCATCGGGCGGCTTACCGCAGGTTGGTCTCTCTTGGTCGGTCTTCTATTGGTCTTCATCAGCCTGGGCGCTTATGCCTACTATCGTCAGTTCACCGAAGGGGAGGTCGTTACCGGGCTGAGAAACATCGGGACGATGGGTGGGGCAACCTGGGGGCTGTACGTGGCCTTTGTCATCTACTTCGTTGGGGTAAGTTTTGCCGGGATCACGGTAGCTGCCCTGATCCGCCTCCTAAATCTTTCACACTTGCGGCCTGTGTCCCGCATGGCTGAACTCTTGACGATCATCTCCCTGATCCTGGCGGCCTTCAGCATCCTCGCGGACTTGGGTCAGCCGCTGCGGGGCATTGTCAATCTCCTCCGGTACGCCCGACCTCAGTCGCCCTTCTTTGGGACCTTCACCCTGGTCATCTCCGGCTATCTCTTTGCCAGCTTGGTCTACTTCTACTTAGCGGGCCGACGGGATGCAGCCCTGATGGCCCAGTATGAGACGCCTTTCCGGTGGTTCTACCGGTTGTGGGCCGCCGGCTACCAGGACACCCCAGCGGAACGGGAGCGGCACCGGCGTACGAGCTTCTGGTTGGCCATTGCCATTCTTCCCCTGCTGGTGACGGCTCACTCCACGCTGGGCTTTGTCTTCGGCTTGCAGATAGGCCGGCCTGCTTGGTTCAGCGCGCTGCAGGCACCTGCCTTCGTCATCATGGCAGGCGTCTCAGGCGTGGGATTGCTTATCATCATCGCAGCCGTACTACGACGGATACTAAACGAGAGGGAACACCTCAGTGTGGCTGTGTTCCAATGGCTGGGTCGGTTTCTCATGGTTCTCATCTTGGCTTACCTCTACTTCATGATCGTGGAGCTGCTGACCAGTACCTATACGGGCCACCATCATGAAGTGAGACTGACCCAAGCCATGCTCTGGGGTGAGTACGCCTGGATTTACTGGCCCTCTGTGACCTCCCTGCTGATCCCTGTCGTGCTGCTCATCAGGCAGGCCCTTACTCATCAGTGGCGCATCGGCTTACTGGTAGCCAGCGGCGTCCTGGTGAACCTAGCGGCCGTCGGAAAACGCTATCTCATTGTGGTACCCTCCCAAACCCAGGGCACCCTGCTCCCTTACGGCTCAGGCTCCTATGTCCCCACCTGGGTGGAGTACAGTATTGTTCTCGGCTTGTTTGCCCTCGGGGCACTGCTCTACGCTCTGTTCATGAAGCTCTTCCCCATCATGCCCATTCCTGAAAGAGGAGGTGAGCACTAATGCTAATGCGCAGGGGAAAGACTCTCGCGATGCTTATCAGTGGGTTTTCCCTCATGGTCGTGAGCTACTTCTTCCTGGCGGCGCCCTGGGGCTTCCCGCCGAGCAGCGTTGTTTACAGCAACCCGCGGGTGGTTCTCGTCACCCCCACCCTCATCTCCTTAGGGGAGTACTCCTTCTTGGCGTGGCCACTAAGAGTGCTGGAAATCCTGACCTGGCCCCCTGTCATCTTTGTCTTGGGGGTGATGATGGTGTTTCTCTCCGCGGTGGTCTACGAGCTTCTGCCGGAAAAGCGCTCCTACGACGCGAGGCTGCCGCAGCAAGCTGGATTGAAGCAGACTCAAACAGAATCTCAAGTCCGCGGCCCTGGAGGGACTTCATGAAGATCTATCGCAGGCACGTGTTGGTCTGCTGTACGGAAGGCTGTTGCGGCGCGCGCGGCGGCCCAGATATCTTTGAAGCGTTCAAGCAAGAGCTGGCTCGCCGTGGTCTGGATGATGTGCTCCTCTCGAAAACGCTCTGTTCGGGTGCCTGTCCCAAGCGAGGAGCATCCGTCATCGTCCATCCGGACGGCCTATGGTATGAGGTTGCGGAGCACCCTGAGGTCACAGAAATCGTGGCTCAACATCTGATCCAGGGGCAGCCTGTCGAGCGGCTGCTCATTCGGGAGATTGCCGTCATCCGGAGCAAAGAAAGGGAGGACGATATTCGATGGATATCAAGTGGATAGTTGCTATAGCTGTGGCATTGTTGCTGGGGGTTTACTTGCTGTTGGCTCCCGGTCGAGGGCCGCAGGCGGAGCTGGTCATCGCGCAAGGCGCGGCCAATCAGATTGCTGTTGTCAGTGCGAGTTCAGGGAAGCTAACGAGCGCACCGGCAGGGCCAGCGGTACATGGCGTTGGCGTCTTGCCCGATGGGAAGACTGCCTATGCTGCCAGCTATGGCAGCAACGAGATCACCGTGGTCGATCTCACAATGAAAAAGACGATCGCGAAGATCGACGTGGGAGGCAAAGCGCATCATATCACCGTCTGTCCCCACGGCAAGCATGTCTTTGTGACCGTTGGCGAGGCCAACTCCGTCGCCGTGATCGATCCCACTTCGAACAGCGTGATCAAGCAGATTCCCGTGGGAGAGATGCCCAGCTATACGGTCCTGACGCCGGATGAGACCAAACTCTACGTCACGAACATGAATTCTAACACCGTCTCCGTAGTTGACACAGGGCAACTGAACGTCATCGCCACCGTGAACGTGGGGAAGAGCCCCGATCACGTGGCCGTGACTCCTGACGGGCGATTCGTCTACGTCACGAACAAAGATGACAATAGCGTGAGCGTGATTGACCCGAGCAATCAAAAAGTCATCATGACGGTCGCGGTGGGCCCGGGGCCACATGGGGTCGCTGCCACAGCCAAATACGTGTATGTAGGCAATCGGGGATCAACCACGCTCTCTGTGATCGACATCGAGAAGAACCAAGTCCGCGGCACAGTGGAACTGGGAACGAGCCCGGAGCATCTCACGGCCTCAGCCGATGGGAAATATCTTTACGTGGGCAGCATCGCGGATCAGAGTGTTCTCATCCTGGATACGGCCAGCAATCGTGTGGCGAAAAAACTCAAGGTCAATTCAGAGATTCATCAAATCGCGCTGATCGAAGCTCCCCCTGCCCATCAGCATGCGACAAGCACGTCCCCTCAATCTACTAGAACGCTCACGGAAGCGGATCTAACCCGCACGACCAAAGGAGCCAGCATCGACGTGGTTGTCATCTTCATGAACCCGCTGATGAAACCAGAAGAGAGCCAAAATCAGCTCCGTTTTAAGATCACACTGGACACGCACTCCGTCGACTTGATGCAATATGATCTCACGAAGCTGGCCGTCGTGCGCACGAGCGCAGGAGTCAGCGTTGAATCGGGCTTCCGCTGGGAAGCGGGCTCGGAATCTTCTCACCACCGCTCGGGCGTTTTGAAGCTCGCCAACCAGCTTGACGGCAAAACGATCTTCGATGAGAGCAGCGAGTATGTCGAACTGGAGCTTAAGGAAATCGGTATTCCCTCGAGAACCTTCAAATGGACAAAGCAGGAGCTATCGGCTCAGCCTCTTAGCGAAGCCGAGCTGATTCTTCAGCAGGTGCATCATGAGATCATCCCCGCTGAGGGCAGCTCCACAGCTTATGGGGTTACCTTCAGCGATGCAGGCTATCAAGCCTTGGTGACCAAGAACAAAGAAGTGCGCTTGTCTGCTGACAAAGTAGCGACCTTCGAGAGTCTGGATCTCAGCCTGCCCTGCTGTGACTTCAAGAACCCCAGCGCGAACGAATCGCAGAATTGCGCCTGTGAACACCATCAGATGCTCTATGGTTTGAGCAAGTCTCTGCTCGCGCAGAACTATGAGCCAGAAGAGATTCAAGCAGAAGTCGGACGCTGGCATCACTACTTATACCCCAAGGAGTCACTACGGGCAGAGATGGAGCGGCGCGGACAAGTTGATTCCAAGATCAAGGAAGCACTAGAGGAACTCAAGGCCAAGGGGAAGTGCTAAGGCGCGATGGCGGTTGATGCTTCGTTCGCAGCGATACTAGGGTTGGGACTTCTTTTGGGCATGAAGCACGCCCTCGATGCCGACCACGTGGTGGCCGTCTCCACCATCGTCGTTGAGAACCGAAAACTCTGGCGCTCTTCCCTCATTGGGGCCTTCTGGGGCCTCGGCCATACCCTCACGCTGCTGCTGGTGGGTATCGCGATCTTATTCTTTAAACTCGCAATTCCCGAAAAATTGGCACTGGGCTTTGAGTTTGCCGTTGGCGTCATGCTGGTGATTCTTGGCCTGCTTGTCGCTCGAAGAATTATGCGCCATCGCTGGCACCTCCATCCTCATGAGCATGAGGGGCAGAGCCACCTGCACTGGCACTCTCACACAGACACACCGGAGCACCACCACGCGCATCTTTCGATGAAGTCGCTATTGGTGGGAATGGTTCACGGGCTGGCAGGCAGCGCGGCACTGATGCTGCTCGTGTTGACCACGATGAAATCCGTCGGGCAGGGGATTCTCTATATTTTGGTCTTCGGTGCGGGCTCCATTGGGGGCATGATGCTCCTCACGACGGCCATCAGTTTGCCGTTTCTGTGGGCGGCCCGCCTCGAAGCGGCCCATCGGGCTATTACGGCAGTGGCGAGCTTAGTCAGCATAGGCTTAGGGCTCACGATCATGTACGAGACTCTGCAAGCCTTCCGATGAAGAAAAGAGATGTTAAAGGAAGCGTCATGGAAAGCGAAGGACAAAGTCAAAGAGAGCCGATACAGCGAGCACCTAAGCCCCTGGGGATCTACGCCATACTAGAGGCTGTGATCTTGATGGTCCTCGTCGTGACCTACGTTGACGTTCAGCCCCGCAGATCCCAAGATGCTTTACGTTTATGTCCCCGACCGTGGATTGCTCACGAGTCGCGATGGCATGGCCTCGTTTGAGAAATTGGAACCAGGCCTTCCCAAAGACGCTTCGATTGGCTATCTGGCCTTCGACCCCAAAACCCGAGCACGATCTACGCTGCCACGTATAACGCCGCCATCTACAAGTCCGTTGACACAGGAACAAGTTGGGTGTTGCTCAAACCGAGCAACTGAGAACGAAACTGAAATGACAGGGCTGGGGGCTTGACAAGGGCAACCGTTTATGCTATAGTAGTTTCGCATTCTCGAAATTAGTAATTAATGCGAATGAAAGGCATGCGATGAATCTATGCGCCCTAAAGTGACCCGCTGGCCCAACTTGACAGAACTATCCCTCAATTACCCCAAAGCCGTCATCCTGGTTATTCTAGCGATCACAGTTCTCTTCGTGGCACAACTGCCCAAAATCCGAACCGACACGGACCCCAAGAACATGCTGCCCGCGACCTCTCAAGTACGGGTCTATAATGACCAAGTCGACAGATGGTTCGCCCTCCACAAGGACACAATCGTCTTGGGCATTGTGAACGATCAAGGAATTCTCAACCCTGAAACCCTAGCGCGCATCGCGCGCCTCACAGACGAGATCTCCAAGCTCAAAGGGGTCGTGGCCCGGGATGTGACCAGCTTCACCACAGCCGACAACGTCACCGCCGAGGGAGATCTCCTCACAGTCAAGCCTCTCGTGAGCAAGGTCCCGCAAACGACAGAAGAATTGGAGACGCTGAGGAAGATGCTCTATGAGAACCCCCTCTTCTTGGAACGACTCATTTCCCAGGATGGGAAGACGACAGCCATCTATATCCCCCTAGAGCCCACGGCCAATGGCAAGGAGATAGCCGATGAGATCAGAAAGCTCCTGGCCAAAGAGAAGGGACCAGAGAAGTACTATTTGGCAGGAGATCCGATTGCCCGCGACACCTTCGGCGCCCAGATGTTCTTGCAGATGGCTCTCTTCTCCCCTCTGGCAGGCCTCATCATGTTCCTGGCGCTCTACCTGATGTTCCGCAATCTTACCTTGACGGCCGCCATGATGGCCGTGGCCATGATCAGCATCGTCTGGAGCATGGGGCTTCTCATCGGCTTAGGATTCTCGGTACACATCATGAGCTCGATGATTCCGGTCTTTCTGATCGCCATTGCCACGGACAGTGTTCACATCTTCAATGAGTTCTACTTCCGCTTTCACGAGCTTGGGCACCAGCAGAAAAAGCAGGCCATCTTGGACACGATGCGGGTGGTGGGGCCACCGGTACGCTATACGGCGCTGGCCACAGCCATAGGCTTCGCGACACTCTCGCTGGTGGGCTTCGTCGCTCTCAAGGCGGGGCATCTCCTCCCCATCAAGGGCGCTATCGAGCCTGTGATGGTTTTCGGGCTATTTGTGGCCTTCGGCACAATCGCCTTGCGCCTGCTGAGCTTCAGCTTCATCCCTGTGGTCATCCTGCTGACACCCGATACGAAACTGCTCAGAGCCTCAGACCATGAGGACATGCAGAGCAATCGCGTCGTGCGCTGGCTGCGGCACCTGGGCGAGTTTGCGCTCGTCCGTAGGAACATCGTGCTTGCTGTTGGCCTTCTGCTGTTGGTTGCCTCTATCATCGGGCTGAGCCAGATCCAAGTCAACAACAACATGGTGAGCTGGTTTAAGGGCGGCAGTGACATCCGCCAAGCCGATGCGGTTCTAAACGAGAGGCTGGGTGGGACGGCCCTGGCATATGTCGTTGCTTCGGCTGCGCAACCCGACGTCATAAAGCAGCCTCAGACTTTGAAGTACATGGATGCCCTCCAGCAAGATCTCGAAACACTGCCTGTCGTCGGCAAGACGATTTCCGTCGTCGACTACGTGAAGTGGATCAACCAAGTCATGCATCAGGACGATCCGGCATATTATCGCGTCCCCGATGACCAGTCGACGATCAGCCAATATCTCTTGCTCTTTAGCATGTCGGCCAAGCCCAGCACGCTGGATAACGTTGTCGACTACTCGTATCAGAAGGCAAACATCTGGGTGCAACTGAAGACCTGGGATGCGGATGCCATGAGAAGCGTCATCGAGCGCGTCAACACTTTCTCTGCTGGCGACGCACTGGCGGGGGTGTCTTTCCAGCCAGCGGGAGTCGCTTTCTTCAATCTCGTATGGAACGATGAAGTCCTCTACGGCATGCTGGAGGGCTTCGTGCTCGCCCTGGTGTTCATCTTGGTTATATTGACCTTCAACTTCCGCTCGTGGCGCTGGGCTGTGGTGAGCTTCATCCCCTTGCTCTTTGCCATTGCCCTGATCTACGGCTTCATCGGCTTTATCGGGAAGGACTTCGACATGCCCATCGCGGTGCTCTCTACTCTCTCTTTGGGGATGGCCGTCGACTTCGCAATCCACTTTGTGAGGAGATTCCAGCAACGGTATGCAGAAGAGCCCGATCTGGAGCAGGCGTTGCTCTGGACGGTGGCACGGCCAGGCAAAGGGATCTTGCGCAACGCAATCCTATTCGCCGCGGGCTTCTCAATTATGATTTTTGCGAGTCTCACGCCCTACATCACGGTGGGGCTGTTCATTATGGCCATCATGTTGCTGAGCGCGCTCGCGACGTTGATTTATCTTCCGGCATTGATCTCTATACTGCGAGGCTGGCTGTTACAAGAGCAGCCCGCACCTTTGCAGATGAGTCTATCGACAACTAAGGAGGAACACCTATGAAGAAGATCAAGTTCATCGTGTTTGTGATGGCTGTCGGACTCTTCACGTACGGGGTGCCATCCATGACTGCCTCGTGGGCGCAAGGGCCTTCGGCTGAGGAGATCATGCAGCGAGTGGAGGACCGCTATCAGGGCGATGATTTCAAGGCCCAAGTGACTTTGGAAACGAGCCGCGAGGGCCAGACCAAGACGCTGAGTCTGGACATGATGACGCTGCTCTATGACAGAGCGAACATGAATTACAAGGTGTTGGTCGTCGTGCGGGAGCCGCAGGACTCGAAAGATCTCGCCTTCCTCGCCTGGGAGAACGAGTATCCCAAGCCCGATGACTTCTGGCTATACCTACCGGCTATCAAGCAAGCCAAGAAGGTCGAGCCGGAGAATCAGCGCCAATCGCTCTTCGGGAGCATGTTCAACTATCAGGATGCTACTCGGCGACCCGCCGGAGCCGACACTCATACGCTGCTCCGGACCGAAACGGTAGAGGGCCGCGCAACTTGGGTGATTGAGAGCACGCCCAAGGAACTTGCTACCGTGGAATTTAGCCGCCGGGTGGCCTGGATCGATCAAGAGAGTCTGATCATTCTGAAAGAAGAGCTCTACGATAAGCAAGGGAACCTGCTGCGGGTGCTTCGGGTAAGCCAGCAAGAGCAGCGAACCATCAAGAGATCAGATGGCGCTGACACCGTCGTCTGGCTGGCGGTGACCGCCACGGCCGAAAACGTCCAGACTCAGGCGACAAGCACCTACACCTTCAGCAATGTGGAGTACAACACGGGCATCCCTGAGAGCACCTTTGATCCTAACAATCTGGGAAAGTAGAGCATGAGGAGGGAGGATGGACAAGGGCGAACTCAGAAAAGAAGCCTACAGGATGCACGCTCAGGTCTGTAGCATCATGGCGAACCCCAAACGCTTGGAGATCATCGAGCTTCTGGGTGAAGGCGAGAAATCCGTGGAGGAGCTGACACTCGCGATGGATATCCCCAAGGCTAATGTCTCTCAGCATTTAGCCTTGCTTCGCCATCACAATATCGTGGCCACGCGCAAAGAAGGGCTGCGAGTCTTCTATCGAATTGCCAATCCCAAGGTGATCCAGGCCTGCCGGTTGATGCGTGAGGTGACACTGGAACAACTTTTGGCGGGCGAGCGGGTCATTCAAGCCGTCCGACTGCGCAAGAGGGGAGCACATACAAAGAGGTGAACACCATGGAATGGGTTTCTTTCCTTGATGCTTTACGGCTGGGCCTGACTCCATTGACAGAGATCATTGAAAAGAGTGCGTCCAGCATGCTAAAGTTATTGCTTAAGCTGAGGTGAAAAGCGCAATTGTCCGTGATGAGACAGGTATTCATCGGCAGTGTCCTCGGACTTCTCCTCTGGAGCGGATGGGGTGATGTTGCCTCCCAAGCCGAGGCTCCCAAAGTGGAGATGCTCCTGGTGGACGAGACCCAGACGCTGCAGGCTTCGATTCTGGTGCAGATCCTCGCCCAAGCACTGAATAGAACAGGGTTATTCGAGTTAGAGGCCAAAATCGTCCACGTCCAATCGAGCTTTGACGATCCATTAGGCCCCAACCCCACGGACACGCGATATGAGCTCATTCTCATCATTCCCCGTGGTGTCGAAGATGGGTCCCTAAGGCAGTTATGGATCGCCACACAACCCATTACTCATGAGACCCGCCCGGAGTTGGTTGCTGGGATCGAGACCATCAAGAGCCTCATTGCTCAAGGAACCGCAGGTCGCTTGGCAGCACTCGGCGTCATGGATGATCTCATGCCCGCTTGGTTTGCCGCCATCTTCACACGGAACGGCTGGTTGAAATAGACTCATCCGGAAAGGCCGAACGGCATGCTCCTAAGACGCTGGACCGGTGCAATCGTAGATCATCCGTGGCTCACGCTCGTTGCGATTCTCGTCGTGACGCTCTTTCTCCTCTCGTTCATCCCCCAGATCCGCTTCGAGACGGACTTCAAGAAATTCCTGCCCGCTAGCGATCCGGCAGTGGAACGGATGCAGCAAGCCGAAAAGATCTTCGGCTCCCAAGAATTCTTCATGGTGCTGCTCGAGACGCCCGACACGATCTTCAAGATCCCCACAGTTGCCACGATTCATGAGATGGAAGGGAAATTCAAGACGCTGCGCGGCGTCGATGATGTGATCGGGCCTACCACGGCCACCGTGATCTCGGCCACCGAGAAGATGCTCGTCATCGAGTCCGCTGCCGAGATCTTGCCCTCAACACCCGAAGAGCTGGAGCGGTATCGCCGCAAAGTGATGGGAGATCGCAATCTTCGTAGTTACATCTTTGCCGAGAGCGAAAAGGCCGCCGGGATCTTGCTCAAGCTGAACCCGTATTTGGAAGACACGGCTGCTCTCGTGCGCCAGGTGACGGAGATTGCTGAGTCTTATGAGGAGCCGGATCTTAGAATCTACGTCGGCGGTGTGCCTCAGCTGCGCACATCCATCGCCAGCAGCATGCAGGAAGATCTCAAGTTGCTCATGCCCATGGTCGTCCTCGTGATGGAGTTTTTCATCCTTCTGGCCTTTCGCACGGGACGTGGGGTAGCCCTGCCCTTCTTGCTCATGACCCTCGCCGTCATCTGGACGGTGGGGACGATGTCACTCCTAAAATCCCCTATGACGCCCTTCTCGTTCTTTTTGCCCGTCATGCTCATCATCGTCAGCAAGGCTTACGCGATCTACACCGTCAATCGCTACTACGAAGAGGCCATGCATCAGGGCCTCCTCGCAAAGAAAGAGATCATCCTGAACGCCATGCAGGATATGAGCAAGCCGCTCTCGATGGACGCGGTGACAACCATGGCCGGTTTTCTCTCGCTGCTGTCGGCTTCGCTCTGGCCGCAGCGAACCTTTGGGCTGTTCATCGCCATCGGGATCTTCTACACTCTGGTGCTCAACTTCACACTCCTGCCGGCTGTTCTGGCGCTTCTGCCCATCTCGAAGAAGCAATATGACTATGAGCATGGGTGGATTCCGAATGCGCTGGTCCGCTTTGGCCGCCTCATCGACCGCCGACGCGGCTGGGTGCTTGCCATGGCAGGAGCGATTCTCATCGCATTTGCGCTTGCGATTCCCCACCTGCGCGTGGAGACGACGCCCTCGGAGTTCTTGGGCAAGAAGCACCCGGCCATGATCGCCAGCACCGCTCTCGAGCGCCACATGGGAGGCAGCATGCAGCTCTCCATTCTCGTCGATACCGGAAAGCCCAACGGTCTCCAGGACCCGACCGTGCTCGCCAAGCTCGTCGCCTTGCAGGAGTTTCTCAAAGAACAGCCGGAGTATGGCGGCAGTGTCACATCCGTCGCCAATATCGTTCGCGAGCTCAATCAGAAATTCCACGCCGATGACCCCAGCTACTATGCCGTTCCGGATGATCGTAGGCTGGTGGCCCAGCTTCTCACGCTCTTTACGTTCAGCGGAGGGGATCTCGGCACAATGGCCACGCCGGACTTCTCCCGTGGGGAGGTCATCGCTCGCATCAAGCTCTTAAGCAGCACGCAGATTGCCAGACTCTCGCAGCGGGTCGACGGCTACTTGGCGCAGCGCTCTCAAGGGCCTGAGGCACATCTTGTAGGCGTGGAGCAGGCGTGGGCCTCGCTGACTACTCGCACCCTGCCTGATACGGCGCGCACCTTGCTTCTGGCTCTGGCGGCGGCTTTTCTCATTGTGGCTCTCTTGCTGCGCTCGCTGGTTGCGGCTCTGGTAGCCGCTTCACCCATGATCCTCACCATCGTGATGAACTTGGGCACGATGAGCTATCTCGGCCTGCCGCTGGATCTGGCCTCGCTCATGATCGGTAGCATTGCCGTAGGTGTTGGCATCGATTACACGGTCAATCTCATCATCCGCTGGCGTACCGAAGTGGGGCGGGGCCATAGCCTACAGCAGGCCCATGAGATCACCATGCGCACCATGGGACGTGGCATACTGTTCAACGCCCTTACTCTCACGGCTGGCTTTGCCATCTTCTATCTGTCCAACTTTCAGGGGCTACGTAATTTTGGCCTGCTGATCAATTTGACCATGATCTGGTCCTTCCTGGGGTCTTTCACGTTGATCCCAGCTCTGTTGCTCGCTTTAAAACCACGCTTCTTGACGGGATATCGCATTCAAATGATGCCGGAGACGGTTGCAGCTCAATCACAGCCTATGGAGGAGGTTTGATACATAATGAAGCGAATCTTCAGAATCACATTCACGGCTTTGAGTCTTTTGCTCGTAGACTTGGTACTCTCATTGAACCCGGCCGACTTGCAAGCGCAACCCTTGACCGGACAGCAAATTCTAGAACGAGTCGATGCCCGCGGAGGAATCGGCGGCATCGGCAGCCAGGTAGCCTTCACGACGTTCACCATCATCGACAAGACCGGCGCGCAACAGGACAAATACTTCGTCTTCTTCACCAAGAACTCGGCTGACCCACAAGTGCCCAATCGCGTGCTCATCTACTTTCTGGCCCCTCCCGTGGAGACGTGCGGCACGATCTTCCTCACCATTGACAGAAAAGTCCCCGGCGAGAAGTCGGATCTCTACCTCTACCTGCCAGCACTGGGACAGGTCAAGCAGCTGATCGCGAGCGGGGAGCGCAAAGGGAGCTTTGCCGGTTCGAACATCCAATTTGACCAGATCGGACGCAGTGAGCTTCATAACGACTTCGATGCCGAGTTGATCAACGAAGAGCCGGTCACAGGTCTCACCGTCAACGGTGAGAAGCAGGATCGCCCAGCCTACGTGCTGCACCTTACGGCCAATCCGACAAACAATCTCGACGACAGCTTCCCGGATCGTATCATCTGGGTGGACGAGCAAGAATTCTTGGTTCTTAGATCCGAGAACACCAACACGGTAGGCAAACTGCAAGACGTCTTCACCGTAGACAATCTCGTGACGTTTAGAGATCGCTTGGAGGCGAACACGATCACGGTAAAGAACATACTGGATAACAGTTCGACCACGGTGACCATCACGGATCGCGAAGATATCGGAGAATTACCCGACAGCATCTTCGTGCCGGAGAATCTGCCGCAGTTTGACCCGAGACAGTTCAATGATAAGCTGCAAGTGAAGGTGCCGGACCCGGTCTGTCCCCGAGCGTGAAGCGTCTGATGAGAGAATGACCGAGATCAAACGCTTATGTGAACACTGGCAGGACGAGGGCGAGTCGGCCTTTCTCTATCGGGTACTGGCTGAGCTAGAGCCGGACGAGCGACGCCGCAAGCTATATGTGCGTCTGGCCGATGTCGAGATCCAGCATCAAGAAGCGTTCGCCAAACTCCTCAGCGAGAAAGGCGTGCGCCTGGGAACGTTTCGGCCCCGCCTGCGGACGCGCATGCTGGCCTGGATGGCCCGTCGTGGTGCCGCTTCGACCGTACTCAATTTGCGCATCACCGACGAAGCCCGAGAAGTAAAAGACTACCTGCGTGAGGGCCCATCAGGACGCACAGGGCCGACGGCAGAGCTGGCAGGCCAAATCGCTCGCGATGAGGCGCGCCACGCGGAACTATTGATGGAGTTGGCGGGCCGACGCAGTGAGCCTTGGCATCAGATGGAGTCGGGTGGCCTTCTGCGCAATGTCGTTTATGGCTTCAACGACGGGCTTACGGCCAATTTTGGCTTGGTGATGGGCGTGCTGGGTGCGGAAGTACCCCATGCATTCCTTCTGCTCTCGGGTCTGGCAGGCTTAGTTGCCGATGCGCTCTCGATGGGCAGCAGCGGGTATCTGGCTGCCAAGAGCGAGCGCGAAGTCTATGAGCACGAGATCGCCCTCGAACGCGAAGAACTCAGACTCATGCCGGAGATCGAAGCGGAGGAGTTGGCGCTGCTCTACGAAGCCAAAGGGATGCCTGAGGAAGCCGCACGACAAGCGGCAGCTCAAGTGATGGCGAACCCTGAGATCGCACTCCAAGAGAAGGCCCGTGAAGAACTTGGGATCGCAAGCGAGCTGGGCTCTCCGTTGCGCGAGGGGCTACTGACGGGCACGGCCACGGCCTTTGGGGCTTTGATCCCCGTGTTGCCTTTTCTTTTCGGGAGTGGCCCAATTGCGATGTGGATGTCGTTTTCGATCAGCATGTTCTCGCACTTTGCCGTGGGCGCAGCGCGCAGTCTCTTCACCGGGCGCGGGGTCCTCCGCAGCGGACTTGATATGTTCCTGGTAGGGCTAGGAGTAGCTATCGTGGGGTATCTGGTCGGCGCATTGATCACGGGGCATTTGTAGGTTCAGTGCGATAAGTTCTACAATCTCGATTTGATTCATCGCAGCTCTAGGGGTCGTGCTTTATAATCAATGAAGTGTGAAAGCTCAACTGCATGAGATGAAACACTAAGGGAGATGAGAATTATGAGAAAACACACAGAACTTCGCCTTGAGGCGTGGACAGTGATCGTCGCTGTCCTCCTGGTCGGTTTGATCGGCTTCATGTTATCGCGTATGGGTGGCATGAGCCCGATGGCCACGAATCAGCAGCAGATGATGAGGCAGTTCATGGACGGGATCGACAAGGCTCGAGGACAAGTGGACACGGCGCTCACTCATGCCGATGAGGCGCTGAAAGCAGCCGATGTATCCACTGTGCAAAAGCACGTTGGATTCGCTATGGATGCTCTGGCAGGCCAGGGCGGTGCGAAGAGGCAGATGCAAATGATGCAAGACATGATGGCAGGTCCAATGATGTCCATGGCGATGCAAGGCATGGCAGGGATGTCGATGGAACACCATTCGGACATGATGGCAGCCATGCAAGCTGTCCAATCGAACATGACGAACGCCCTCGAACACTTCAAGGAATCTCTAATGGCAGAGACAAGAGAGATGGCTCAAGAACACGTGCGATTGGCAAAGGAGCAACTGCAGGCTGCGAAGGGCAGCTCAAGCAGCAATGACCCAAAGAGTGGAGGCCTCACCTACATGAAAGAACTTATAGCTCAGATGATGGGACAGATGAAGCACTAGATCACCACAGACAGAGCGAGTAGGGTTGGCCGAGCAGCTGCGGTTTGGCACGTGTAGAGGATTGGCTCGATACATCAGCATCCACTGGATGTTCTTGTCGTTCTATATTGGCATGGTGGTGCTCTTCTTGCTGCTGCTTCTGCATGAGTTGGGCGTGATCTTGTGGTTCCACGATCTTCTCGGAGTACCCTTACCGCCGGGAACTTGAGATAACATCAGATGCTTTAAGCGAAAGGGAGGTACACAATATGACACAGGGACAATCGCCAATGGAACAGAAACCCACGGCAGCGTTCGTGCTCTCGCTTCTGGCAGGCCTTTGGATGTTGGCAACGGGAGCGATGATGTACGGCTTCAATTGGGGAGAGAGGGAAGATTGGGGTATGGGTGGCTGGATGTGGGGCCACGGTATGATGAGTTTCGGTTACTGGTGGCCTTGGTTTGGCCTCGTCGCGGGAATCGTTGTGCTCATCGGTGCAGCGATGCTTTACAGCAAACCGGCGCAGAGTCCAACGTGGGGCATTGTCATCTTGATCGCTTCGGCGCTCAACTTTTTCTTCGGCATGGGAGGATTCTTGGCGGGTGTGCTTGGTGTAATCGGCGGAGCGCTCGCCCTCTCGTGGAAGCGACAGTCGTAACTGAAGGAGAACGATGAAAACAAACAAGAGAGTGATCATTGGAGTTCTGAGCTTAGTGGTCATCGGGATGGCAGTCGTAGGGCTGAATCTTTTCCTCAAGAAGCCCAGTCCACAAGATGCTCAAGGTCAAGAACTAAGAGAATTCAATCTGGTAGCCAAAGAGGTCAACTGGGAATTGGCGCCAGGTAAAACGATCAGAGCCTGGGCCTACAATGGCCAAGTGCCGGGACCCGAGCTGCGTGTAAAAGAAGGTGACAAAGTTCGGGTGACCTTCAAGAATGAGTTACCCGTAGCGACGGCCATCCACTGGCATGGGGTGGATGTGCCCAACGCTATGGACGGCGTGCCGGGCGTCACACAAGAAGCCGTGAAGCCCGGTGAGACGTTTGTGTATGTATTCATCGCCAAGCCGGCGGGTACGCACTTCTATCACACGCACGGTTCCGGTGCGGGCGATGAAGCCACGCAGATGGACAGAGGGCTTTCAGGTCCCTTCATAATCGAATCACGCCAAGAGAAGCCGCAATTTGATCGCGAGTACACTGTGATCTTGGACGATTGGATTGTGCCTGGTCCAGAGATGGAAGAAGCCGCTCCCAGCTCACCCCACGATGCTCACGGGAGTCCCACTCAACCATCACAGGAAGAGATGGGTCCAGGGGAGATCATGGAGGCGTACAACACTTTCACGATCAACGGCAAAGCATTTCCGGCTACGCAGCCACTCACTGTAAAGCAGGGCGAGCGGGTTCGGTTGAGGCTCATCAACATCAGCAGCATGAGCTTCCATCCTATGCACTTGCACGGGCACCAATTCAAAGTCGTAGCCACAGACGGCAATCCCGTACCCGAAGCAGCGCAGCTGACGAAGAACGCGATCACCGTGATGCCGGGAGAGAGCTATGACATCGAGTTCATAGCGAATAACCCTGGCACATGGCTTTTTCACTGCCATGAACTACATCACGCGGATCTGGGCATGGTGACAGTGGTAAAGTACGAGCAGTAAAAGAATCTGTCAACGGATCGTAAACGGATTAGCGGATTTCTGGCCTGATGCGCGATCCGTTAATCCGTTCTCTTCATCCGTTGACAGATCTTGCTAACGCGATCTTTATGACTGACGAACGAGAGCAGCCTATTTGGCGGCGTCGCGAGGTGCTATTCACCGGCATCGCCGGCGTTTTGTTAGCATTTGGTCTACTACTTTCTTTCGCTCGTGTCGATCCACCCTTGACTCTCATTCTCGGCCGTTCCATTTCAGCCTCCACGCTCGTATATCTGATTTCGGTCCTGTTCGGCGCAAGCCACTTCGCCCGCAAGGGGCTTCAGGCCATCCGCACCTTTTCCCTTGGCATCAACTTCCTCATGAGCCTTGCTGTCGTAGGGGCCATCGCGATTGGTGAATACGTGGAGGCCGCCAGTCTTGCGTTTCTCTTCTC
Source organism: Candidatus Fraserbacteria bacterium (assembly GCA_037442925.1). GTDB lineage: Bacteria > Bipolaricaulota > Bipolaricaulia > RBG-16-55-9 > RBG-16-55-9 > RBG-16-55-9. The sequence continues at coordinate 23,444 of JBBIPG010000020.1, forward strand.
TCTAGCGGAGTTGCTCGAAGAGTATTCCGTAGACCGCGCTCGTAATTCGCTTCGCGAGCTGATGAAACTGGCTCCCAATGAGGCCCGTGTCAAGCGCAACGGGCGCGAGCTCATGTTATCTGTGGAGCAGATTGCGATCGGCGAGATCATTACCGTGAAGCCGGGGGAGCGCATCGCGCTCGATGGTGAAGTCATCTCTGGGTACTCAGCCATCAATCAAGCGCCCATCACAGGCGAGTCGGTCCCCATTGAGAAGCAAGCAGGTGATGTCGTCTTTGCTGGCACGATCAACCAAGAGGGATATTTAGAAATCAAAGTCACCAAGCGAGCTCAAGATACGACGCTCGCCAGGATCATTCACCTGGTTGAAGAAGCCGAATCGCAGAAGGCCCCCTCGGAGCGATTCGTAGATCGTTTTGCCAAATACTACACGCCGAGCGTTGTGGTCACAGCCATGGGGGTTGCGACCATCCCGTCACTCTTCTTCGCTGCGCCTTTTACCGACTGGTTTATTCGCGCTCTTTCGTTACTCGTCATCGCTTGCCCCTGCGCGTTGCTGATCTCAACACCGGTCTCGATCGTCTCCGCGATCACGGCCGCTGCACGTCAAGGCGTGTTGATTAAAGGAGGCATCCACCTCGAAGAGATGGGACAGGTTCGGGCAATCGCTCTCGATAAGACCGGAACGCTTACCACGGGGGAACTCGAAGTAACAGATGTGATCCCACTCAACGGCTATTCTGCAGATGAGGTGCTCCAGATCGCCGCAGCTTTAGAGAGTCTGAGCCAGCATCCGATCGCTCAAGCCATTGTCAAACATCAAGAAAATAGCGCCAGCGGGTGGGCGCGACTGGAACCAAGAGATTTCCAATCCATCACGGGCAAGGGTGTGCAAGCCCAGCTTGATGGTCAGAGCTATCTCGTGGGTAAACCGGAGTTGTTTGCCGGACCTCACCCCCAACCTCTCGCCCACCCGGAGAGGGGTGCCGGAGGCGGGGTGAGGTCATTCAAGGAGAGACTGGCCCACCTAGAATCTGAAGCCAAGACGGTCGTACTCGTAGGCACAGGGGATCGCTTGATGGGTCTAATCGCCGTGGCCGATCGCATCCGTCCGGAAGCGAAGCAGACCGTGAGCGCGCTCAAGCGGCTCGGTATGGAGGTCGTCATGATCACAGGAGACAACGAGGGCACAGCCAAGGCCGTAGCTCAGCAGCTGGGCATTGAGCACTACCACGCTGGGGTGTTGCCGGAACAGAAGGTTCATGAGATCGAGCATCTTCGCAGCAAGTATGGCAGTGTGGCGATGGTGGGCGACGGCGTGAACGACGCGCCTGCTTTGGCTGCTTCCAGCGTGGGGATCGCCATGGGCGCGATTGGCACCGACGCTGCTCTAGAGACGGCCGACGTCGCGTTGATGGCGGACGACCTGAACAGGCTGCCGTATCTCGTCGAACTGAGCCGCAAGGCACGGGGAGTCATCCGACAGAACATTTGGTTCTCGATCCTCATAAAGTTCAGCTTGGGTGTGGGTGTCTTCCCCGGCTTCGTGACGCTGGTGCTGGCTGTGCTCGTGGGCGACATGGGTGCGTCGCTTGCAGTCACGGGCAATGCGCTGCGCTTGGCGCAAGTTCGCAGCCAACCGCTGAAGATCTCATCCCTGCATGAACGTGGAGGCGCTTGACACGCTAGGCATGCGGAAAGTACATTACAGCAAGGAGCCCGTACGATGAAACTCAGTAGCGGCTTGATACGGTCACTTGTAGCGGTAACGCTCGGTGTAGTTGCGCTCACGATATGTCCCAATGATTTCTCGTCGCTTGCGGGATGCGGGATCGGTCTCCTTCAAGCCTTACCTGAGCTTCTATCCACTCACCCTATGTGGAGCTTCACTGTTTCTCTTGTTGTCATGCTCCCCCAAACAGAGGCCACTCCCCTCGACAGACCTCCACGCATCTTCGTCTGAAGTCCTTTTGCACTCAAATCGGGGCATCGAAGAAACAAGGAGCTAGGTCTCAATGGAGATGCACAGTTTCGAGAAGTGGTTTGTGAATAGTGGGCTCTTTAATCTCGTCCACACGCGCGTCCTTCTGCCCAAGGTGTTTGCTCTAGCCAATGGCGCCATCGGTCCCGTCATTCTGGAGATCGGATGTGGGACCGGTGTCACGACCCACGAGATCCTCAGGCGTTTTCCTCATGCACGGGCGTTCGCCATCGACTACGATCCTGAGCAAGTTGAAACTGGCCAGAAGGCGACTGTCCTCCTTTGGAGACCGCGTCGTCGTACAACAAGGAGACGCGACAGCATTAGCACTTCCCGATGCATCTATTGATGCAGTCTTCGAGTTCAACGTCTTCCATCACATCCGTGAATACGCCAGCGCCATGAGTGAAGTTCACAGAGTCCTCAAGCCTGGAGGCGCTTTCTATGCCATGGATCTTGGCCGGCACTTCTTTCGATTGCCTCCAATGGGATGGCTCTTCCCACCGGAAGTGCTCTTCACCAAGAAAGAGTTCATCGAGCGACTGGAGGCAAATGGCCTGAGAGTTCAGTGTACAACAGGCAATAACGTGATATTCTACCTAGCGGCTAAAAGAATGGAATAGGAAACTCAGACGTAGGAGGTAACTGCCAGCATGGTCAAAGATCGTGATGTAGTAAGCGAACCCTCGTCAGATCGACTGCTGCAGTGGGCAGCTTCCGCGACGACAGGGATCAGCCCCGATGCCCAGGTCGTGCGCATCGAGGTCCCCATCGTCGGCATGACCTGCTCCGGTTGCGCTAGCACCATCGTCAAGGCGCTTCAGCGCATTGAGGGTGTGAAGCGTGCTGTGGTCAATTCAGCTACAGAACACGCCCACATCTGGTACGACCCCCGCGCTGTGAATGTCGTGAATCTCTATCAAGCCATTAAAGATGCGGGCTATCGCACGGGCACGAGCACGCTGCGCCTGCGTATTCAAGGCATCTATTGCAGTGGGTGCATCACCCAGATTGAGGACGCCCTCAAGAAAGTGCCCGGGGTAGCGGCAGCGACGCTCAATCCGGCCACGAACGAAGCCACCGTCGAGTACTGGACGGATTCGACCAATTTAGAACAACTTCAACAAGCCGTTGAATCCGTCGGCCCCTACAAAGCCGTCGACGCTACTGCTCCCAGCCCAGAGTCTGTCCACAAAGAAGAGGACGATTCCGAACGGGAATATCGTCAACTCATGCATAAGTGGTGGTTCGGCGCTGCCGTTGGCGTCTTTACCATGATCTTCTCCTACCCGCAGCTCTTTCCAGGGCTGCGTGATGCTCTACCTCACGGCAGTGCTCAGCTGCGATATCTGTGGATGGGAATGGGCTTGGCCTCTTTGGCCGTGATGGTCTACAGCGGCAATCAGTTCTTCACCGGCATGTGGCAGTCTCTCAAGAAACGCACGGCCAACATGCACACGTTAATCGCCATTGGCACAGGTGTGGCCTGGATCTACTCGACCATCGCCGTGCTCTTGCCTCAAATCTTCCCATCCCAAGAGATGACAGATGTCTATTACGACGTGACGGTCGTAGTCACGGCACTTGTCGTGCTCGGTCTGGCAATGGAGGTCAAGGCCAAAGGGAGAACGAGCGAAGCGATCAAGAAGCTGATTGGGCTACAGGCCAAGACGGCCCGCGTCGTACGCGATGGCAAAGAGATGGACATCCCCGTAGAGGAAGTGCTTGTGGGTGACACCGTAGTCGTGCGCCCCGGGGAGAAGATCCCCGTCGATGGTGAAGTGATCGAGGGGGCCTCGGCCGTGGATGAGTCGATGATCACGGGTGAATCCATTCCCGTTGAAAAACGCGTGGGTGACGAGGTGATAGGCTCGACGATCAACAAGACAGGCTCCTTCAAATTCCGCACGACGAAGGTCGGGAAAGACACAGCTCTAGCGAACATCATTCGCATGGTGCAAGACGCGCAGGCGACGAAAGTGCCGATCCAGCGCATCGTCGATGTGGTGAGCAGCTATTTCACGCCTGCCGTGATCATTCTTGCCATTCTGGGCTTCATAGTCTGGTATGACTTCGGGCCTGAGCCTGCCATTGCCTATGCGTTGATCGTGGCTGTCACGACGATGATCATCGCTTGTCCGTGTGCCTTGGGTATGGCCACGCCGATGTCGCTCACAACGGGCATTGGGTTGGGTGCTACGAACGGCATTCTCATTCGTGGTGGCGAAGCCCTGCAAACTGCAAAGGAACTGGACACGATCATTCTGGATAAGACCGGCACGATCACTCATGGCAAGCCCGCGCTTACGGATGTATCTGTCAACGGATCGGTGAACGGATTAACGGATGAGAAGCTGCTGGCGATGGCGGCAGCCGTCGAGAAGGGCTCAGAGCACCCATTAGCTACTGCCATCGTGGAAGGGGCACAGAGTCGAAATCTGACGTTGCCGGAGGTGCGCGACTTCAACGCGATTCCCGGCCACGGAGTGGAAGCGACCGTCGAAGATAAAAGATTACTGCTGGGTAACGTCAAGCTGATGCGGGATCGTAAGATCGATGTCGGGGCTCTTGCGAAGCAAGCTGAGAGGCTCGCTGACGAGGGCAAGACGCCCATGTACGTAGCCACAGATGGGAAGATCGCCGGTATCGTCGCTGTCGCGGACACAGTGAAAGAAGACTCGAAGCAGGCCATTCAAGCACTCCAGCAGATGGGTCTGGAAATCGTGATGATCACCGGAGACAACGAGCGCACGGCCAAGGCCATTGCGAGACAAGTGGGCATCGAGCGGGTGTTAGCTGAAGTGTTGCCACAAGATAAAGCGCACAACGTGCAGAAGCTGCAATTAGAAGGCAAGAAAGTCGGCATGGTGGGTGATGGAATTAATGATGCGCCGGCACTGGCTCAGGCCGATGTGGGATTTGCCATTGGTACAGGCACAGATGTCGCCATCGAGGCGAGTGACATCACGCTCATCAAGGGCAGTTTGAGAAGCGTCGTGACAGCCATCCAGATCAGCCGGGCCACGATGCGCAACGTCTATCAGAATCTCGTGGGCGCGTTCGTGTACAACAGTGTGGGTATTCCCATTGCGCTGGGTGTGCTCTACCCGTTCTTTGGCGTGCTACTTTCGCCCTTGATGGCGGCGGTAGCCATGTCGTTCAGTTCGGTGACGGTGATCAGCAACGCAAATCGACTCAAGCGTTGGAAGGCCAAGCACCTTTGACGATAGAGCATTGAAGTATTAGAATTCACTGACCATGCGAACCACAATTGAGCTTAAGGAAGAGCATCGGGCGTTGCTCCATGCCATCGCTGCCCGTCGCGGCCTGCGCGGCTACTCCGGGTTGGTGCAGGAGGCCATCGATTTTTATCTCAAACACCATGCCGAGGCTCAGGAGGCCCGTCAAGCCCTACTCGCACGGAAGGGGGCATGGGTAGCAGAGGAGGCCGAGCGCACGCGAGTAGCCATCGGTGAGCTACGTCGGCAATGGACAACTACGTCGTTGTAGATGCCGATGTTCTTATTGACTACTTCGCTGGGATCTCGCCCTCAGCAGAGGCTATCGAGCGGCTCTTGCGGGAAGATCGACTGGCTGTCACAAGTCTGGTTCTTTATGAGTTGGCCTGCGCGGCCCAAACGGCGGAGCAGCTCCAGGACCTCGAGCTACTGGTTCAAGCAGCGCGAGTTATTGGGTTGGATGCGGCAGCAGCTCTGCACGCCGGGGCCATCTGGCGACAGTTGAAGAGCCAGGGACAGCTTATCGAGACGGCTGATCTATTGACCGCCGGCTGTTGTTTGACTTTTGAGCTGCCCTTCTTCACACGCAATGTCGAGCACTTTCGTCGAGTATCAGGGCTGAGGTTAGTAGCTGTAGAGCAACTCTTGAAAGGAGCTTGAGATGACCCCGGACAAGATCATCGTGACGCTGGCGGGATTGGGCGTGATTGCTTTTGTCGTCTGGTTCTTCTGGATGGCGAAACGAGAAGGAGTCAAAGCTGCATTCACCCCTTCGGGCTATCAGGAAGTGATGATTCTGGTGAAAGGCGGGTACACGCCAGACGTGATTGTAGTGGAGCGCGGCAAGCCCGTGCGCTTGAATTTCAGACGCGAGGAGACTGCCAGTTGTTCTGAGATGGTCATCTTCTCGGATTTCAACAAGTCAGCGCAGTTGCCGGAGGGCAAAACCGTCGCGATTGAACTGATGCCGGATAAGCCGGGCGAGTATGAATTTCAGTGTCAGATGGGCATGCTGCGGGGCAAGCTCATCGTGGAGTGAGTATGTACTGGTTTCTCATTCCTTTGCTAGTCGGCTTTGCCCTTGGCGGGGCCAGTGCCTTCACTGCCGCCTTCTCCCAGCGTTGGGGTGAACGAGGCGGCCAAATGGCCACGATGATCTTGCGGAACCTTCTGGGCATTCCGTTGTGGATCACTGGCTTTGTCCTTGGCTGGCTTACACCGGCACCGTTGCTCTTCAGCCCGAATGCACTGACTCAGGTTCTAAGTTGGCTGTTGATCGCCATCGGAGCTGTGCCCGTCATTTGGGGACACCTACTGCTGGGCCTGCGAACCCACATGCCGTCCGTGCGAGATACACTGGTGCGCCACGGGTTGTATGCCCATGTGCGTCATCCCATCTATGCTGGTGCACTGCTGATCTTTGCTGGACTCGCACTGCTGCGACCCACGTCGGCTGTGGTGCTGGCCAGCGCAATTGGGTTCATCTGGGCCATGATCCAAGCTCGTCTAGAAGAGATGGATCTCGTGCAGCGCCTGCCGGCCTATCGCGAGTACATGCAGCAAGTTCCTCGTTTCGTACCACGTCTTTGGCAAGGACCGTCATGAATCGCAGCAAAGAAACAGAAGAGATTCTGGAAGAGACAGGAAAGATCTATTCGCGCTATGCCAGCGGCTATGATAGGCAAGTCGCATGGCTCTCGCTGGGAGTGCAGCAGAAGCTCCGTCAATATGCCGTGCACAGGCTTACTTTACAAGGTGGCCAAACGGTGCTCGACGTGGCTTGCGGGACCGGCTTGAATTTTCCAGCTATTCAAGCCGCCATTGGTCCCGAGGGTCGGTTGATCGGGTTCGATTACACCGCGGCGATGCTGGAGCAAGCCCGAAAACGGGTCGAGCAGCAGGGTTGGCAGAATGTTACGTTGATTCAAGACAATGTGATGGAGCTTGAGCTCTCCCAGCCTGTGGACGCCGTGCTTTGTACGCTCGCCGTCGGAATCTTCCCCAATCCCCGGTACGCGCTGGAACGGATGATCTCTGTACTCCGGCCGGGTGGGCGCATCCTAATCGCTGACTGCAGATTGCCTGAGCGCTTGTACGGCTTCTTGATCCACCCGATTGCGAAGCGCATCGCGCGACGCTGGGTTCCCGACGTGAATGCGTATTTTGCCGCTCAGCCTTGGCACGACTTACGGGAACTTGTCAGTGAGTTCGGATATGAAGAGCGCTTCGCAGGCATTGTGTACCTGGCTTGGGGGTTGAAACCGAATGAGTGAGAAAGTGACTGTCATTGGAGCTGGCCCATCAGGGCTTACAGCAGCGATCACACTGGCTCGCGCGGGCGTGCCGGTCACCGTCTACGAGCGAAACGCGACGGTGGGTATGCGCTTTCATGGCGATTTCCAGGGGCTGGAAAACTGGTCGCGCCCGGAGGACGTCCTGAGCGATCTGCGGGGGATGGGTCTGGAGATCAACTTCATCGCCCAGCCGCGCTACTCCGCTGACTTCTATGACGCTTCCGGGAAGATGTATCGTGCCTCGATGAGAGAGCCCTTCTTCTATCTGGTGCGCCGCGGAAATGTAGAAGAGAGCCTCGACTGCGGACTCTACGCCCAAGCACAAGCAGCTGGTGTACAGTTTCATTTTAACTCGAAGCTCGATCAAGTCGAAGGCCCGGCGATTGCGGCCACCGGCCCACGCTACGCCGACGGTATCTGCGTTGGGTATCTTTTTGAGACGGATCTTGAAGACCTCACGGCTTGTATCCTCTCTCACCGTCTGGCCCCCCGCGGCTACAGCTATCTACTTGTGGCCGATGGCCGGGGCACGCTAGTGAGTTGCCACTTCGCCGATCTTCCCCGATGGCAAGATCACCTTCAGGCAACCGTTGAGGCCTTTCAAAAGCTCTTTGCTTTCGAGCTGAAAAACGAGAGATTCTTCTCCGGCTATGGAAACGTCTTCGCCAGAAAGCGTTTCCGCGAGGGACAGAAGCTCTACGCGGGTGAAGCTGCCGGGTTACAAGATGGACTATGGGGCTTTGGAATGCGCTTCGCTATCCGCTCTGGGTATCTGGCCGCGCAGAGCCTCTTGCGCAACCAGGACTACGAAAGGCTCATCCGGCGCGAACTTATGCCACATCACCGTGCTGGGTTGGTCAATCGCTTCTTTTGGGATCTTTTGAGCGACCGACTCTTCACGTTTTTCTTGGGGCGAGCAGTGCGCTGGCCCGATGCGCGAACGCGCCTACGGGAACTCAGTGGCCCTCACTTCCTGAAAGAACTGCTTTACCCCTTGGTGCGGGCCACGAGCGGCTGGCAGGCGCGTTATCGTGACGAGAGCTGTCAGAAGGAAGACTGCACCTGCGTCTGGTGTACATGTCGTCGACAGGTTCAGGCTCTTGAGAGCAAATGTGAATCGACAACCATCTTGAGGAGGGAGCAACTATGAAAGACATCTGGGTTTGGCTGGTCGTGGGAGCAGCGGTGCTGGCAGCGGTCGTTTTCTTCAGCATCAGCCGCAATGCTCCGACATCTGAGCAGGTTCCGGGGCATGAGCAACATCATGCGGAAACCGTGACCGGAGAGATCGTGCAGGTCGAAGGTGGGAGCTATCGCAATATCAACTCCGAACAGTTGTGGGCTATGCTGCAGAAGAAGGACTTCGCACTCATCAACGTACACATCCCCTATGAGGGAGAACTGCCTGAGACCGACGCATTCGTCCCGTACAACGAAGTCGAGAAGAACCTCAACAAACTGCCGCAAGACAAGGCGGCCAAGATTGTTCTTTACTGCATGAGCGGACGGATGAGCGCCATCGCGTCCGAGACGCTCGTGAAGCTGGGCTACACGAATATCTGGAATCTGAAAGAGGGCATGCGGGAGTGGCAAGAGCAGGGTTTTCCACTGTTGAATAAGCCCCAGGGATGAGCAGAATGGGAGGAGCAACCTCGAAACAGGCGATAGACGCCAAGGCCACAGCTGAGACCAAAGCTCGCTACGACCGCGTGGCCCCCTTCTACGACCTGATGGAAGCAGTGATGGAGTGGTTCGCCTTTCGCCGATGGCGCGAGCTTGTCTGGCAAGCTGTAGGCTCTCAGCCGCAAAAGATTCTCGAAGTCGGCGTGGGCACCGGCAAGAATTTTCCATACTACCCCAAGAGCACACAGATCACGGCCATTGACATAAGCGACCGCATGCTCACGCGGGCTC
>JBBIPG010000021.1:0-32065 GCA_037442925.1 Candidatus Fraserbacteria bacterium
AGGACATGCTGCCAGACATAGGATGGGAAGTGGTTCTGGAGTCGTTCCAGGATCGGCATGGTATCCTCCTTCTTTTTCGTTACTGAAGGCTAGGATACCATGCTTTTGCCCTCGTGAAAGACTTGTGTGACGAGGATTTTAGTCCAAAATCCCCAAGCTAACAAGCTATCTATTCCAGATGAAAGAGATCCCGGACTTGCTCCAAAAAACAGCGATCGGGGGAGTCCTTAGACTCTTAGCTTAGGTCAGAAGCCCCACACGCTTGACAATCGCACTCGGGTCCATGCTATTGTCAAAGGGAAGTGAGGTGACCTGAGTTAGGCGCACTTGGCGGAATCACTGACTCTTTGAGTCTGGGAAGGAGAACGCCTTGCCCAACTTCCAACAGATAACCCCTCATATCTTCAAGCTCAACCTGAGATGGCTAGGCATACCCATCGGGGTCTGGCTCGTCGAAGATCACGGCGAATGGACCCTAGTGGATGCCGGGGCCAAGTCGAATGGACCCGCTATCGTGGCAGCCGTGAAAGCCAAGCTGGTTGACACCATCCCCGCTCGCGTAGTGATCACCCACGGTCACCGCGATCACGTAGGCGGTTTGCAGGCCGTCATAGATGCCTTCGATTGTCCGGTCTGGGCACACCCCAAAGAAAGACCCTTTTTGATGGGCGATATGATCTACCAACAGATCAGGTGGAGCTGGTGGGGCTATCGCATCGGGAGCTACCTTGTTGCCGACCGGTGGCGCTATCCTGTGGCAAAAGAGATTGAAGAAGGCGATACCGTCGCTGGCTGCAAAGTATTGCACGTGCCGGGACATACACCGGGTCACATCGCGTTGTGGCATCAGGAGGACCGCGCCGTCATCTGCGGGGATGTGTATGTCCATCTACTCATTGCCCGCTTGGCTGGGACGATTTCGTTCTTCACGCCAGATCTGGCAGCTTCTCAACGATCCATGGAGAAGCTGGCCGCGCTCGATGTTGACTATATCTTGCCCAGCCACGGACCGCCGTATCATCGATAACGGTGTGAGTCGTCGGAATCCACTCGTTTTTCACCTTCTTGGCATTCCTTTTCCACCCAAGATCTCATAGACTCAACAGCGAAAGGAGTGATCGTCGTGGCCATTCGAAATCGCGTGGCACCCATCTTGGTGAGCTTGGAGGCTCTGACGGTGTTGACGGGATTGCTCTTCTTCTTTCTGGGACTGTAACAACGCGTCTACCTCATAAGAGAAGGAGGAATCATGATGAGAAGTGTCGCTATTATTGGGATGATTCTAGCAGTCCTCCTCTTCGGCGTGAGTGCCCAAGCGGTTGATTTCAGCTTGGGAGGCGAGTTCATCCGAGGCATCGGCGTACAGAACATCGTGATTATCCATGAAGGTCCCTTCGGAATCCACCTCGGAGGTGCGCTTGACCGCCAAGACTCCCAGAGCCGTGAGTTCGAGAGCGCCATCTTTGGCGCGTACGGCTCATTCTTGCTGAAATACTACATGCCCTTGAACACACTTCCTCTGTCTGCCTACATGGGTGTGGGGTTCATTGGGGTATGGGTCGATTTGAGTGCAAGGGCAGAGAGCGAGACCGTGGCACTGGGCAGCGGTGCTGTGCTTGGCCAACAAGTCGTTGCCGGCCTGGAATTGGGATCTCCCAATCAGCTAGCCGCCCTCTACGCCGGTCTGACGTATGTAGACGTCCCCGAGCTTTCGATGAATCTCTTGGGACAAGCGACACGTATACCTCTTGCAACTCATGGCATCACATTTCACTTGGGGGTCAGACTCGACTTGCGGCTCTGAGTGAGCTACTCAAGTCTTCGGTGCGAGCTCTTGGCGCACGTCATGGAGCAGTAGCTGAGTCAAAAGCCGCACGCCATATCCCGTAGCTCCTTTAGCGGGACAGTAGGCTCTCGTATCGACATTTTGAGCGGTCCCGGCGATGTCCAGGTGCGCCCACGGATACGAGACGAATTCCTGCAAGAAGATGGCGCCTGCGGCAGCTCCCGCCTGCGGTGTGCTTCCTTTGGCTAAGACGGAGTTGCCGATATCCGCTACTTCACTCTGGATGAGTTTCTTGTATTCTTCGTAGAGCGGCAGTTCCCAGACTCGCTCGCCCGTCATTTGTGCCGCTTCCTTGAGTTTTTCTAAGAGATCTCTATTGTTGCCGAAAAGTCCCGCCGCCTCTTTGCCCAAGGCCACCATGCAGGCTCCGGTGAGCGTCGCAAGATCAATCACCGCACGCGGGTGAAAGCGCTGAGCATAAATCAGAGCGTCAGCGAGAATGAGCCGTCCTTCGGCATCTGTGTTCGTGACTTCAACCGTCTTCCCATTGGCGTATCTCAAAATGTCGCCGGGCTTGAGAGCCCTCCCGCTGGGAAGGTTCTCCACTGCCGGAACCAATCCGATCACGTGGAGCGGCAGCCCCAGAGCTGCGGCAGCACGCATCGTCCCCAAAACAGCCGCAGCTCCGGCCATGTCGTATTTCATGGCTTCCATGCCCTCGCGGGGCTTGATCGAGATGCCCCCGCTATCGAACGTCACTCCCTTGCCGATGAGCACGATGGGAGCTTGAGTCTTCTTCTGGGGCAGATGTTCCAGCACGATGAGGCAAGGTGGTTCCTCGCTTCCACGGGCCACACCAAGGATGCCACTCATTCCCTCCGCCGCCAGCTCCTCTTCCGTCAGCACGCGACATTCCAGCTTCCACTCTCTTGCTAGTATACGCGCCCGCTCAGCCAGTGCGCGCGGGGGAAGACTCGCGCCCGGCTCGTTCGCCAGATCCCGCGCCAAACAGACAGATTCGCCAATGAGCTGCCCTCTCTCCGCTCCGGCCTGAATTGCCGAAAGCTTCTCGCAGTCGGACTCCACTATCTGCAACCGTTCCAGCGCCTTTGAGTCCTCATCACCCTGTCGATACTTTCTGAACCGATAGCTTCCCAGAAGAGTCCCCTCGACGACCGCTTGAGCCGCTGCATCCGTGGGAAGACTACCGATGCCTGCTCCATGCACGATCGTCGTGAGTTCCCGGAATCTACTCGCCGCATGCGCCGCCGTGGCACTGGCCTCGCGAACTCCTTCGAGGTTGAACTTCTCTCGCTCACCAAGGCCTATCAAAAGAACACGCTTTGCAGGCATTTTTTGATCGGTGCGAAGGAGCAGCGTCTCGCCCTTTTCCCCTTCGAAATCTCCTTCTTGTAGCAAAGCGCTCAGCGCACCGCCCAGCGCTCGATCCACGGCACCGGCAGCACCTCCGGGTGCACGTACTCCCCGGAAGATCCCCAGGCAGAGAGCTTCCGTCTGGATCGTCGTGATATCGCCCTGAACAACTTGAATTTCCATAGCAGCTCTCTTCAAGCGTGCGCGATCGGTGAGCGAAGATCGATCACGATCATTTCGTGCTGTTCATCCCAACGGGCCTCATAGCGTTGAGAACGGCTGTAGTCGATTCCGTAATAGTCCAGAAAAGCCAAGCCGGCTACAGAAGCCCCCATCCCCTTGTGGTTGAGCTTGTAGGCACCGGGTTCTTCGGCATCGTGGGTGGGTTTCAAGCCAATGAGCTGTTCCTCTTTGTCGTAGAAGAGCACCACATACGGATACTCCGAGAGATTGAACTTCTGCACGGCTCCTTGAGAGAGGCTGATCTGTCCGTTCCTTCGAATCGACACACGAGTCTTGAAACTTCGACCAGTAGCGGTGAACCGCTGAAACGCCATCCCCTTGACCGCTCCTTTCGCATTTTCGTCTGAAGAGATCAACGCTATCCCGATAATAACAGAGGGGAAGAGTTCAAGCAACGCTCGTAAAACAAGTGACTTGCCGAGCGCTCGTACATCTTCTAAGATCACTCCTGCAAGGAGGTAAAGAGCTTGAGCGATGTAAACAACCGTGTGAACAAGAGCGTATGGTGGTTGTGCGTCTGGTCTTTTGTAATTCTGCTGGTTTTAGGCAGCAGTCTGACTGTTGTGGCTCAGCCCAATCGCGCTCCAGATCTTATCGTCGAGCGTGTCGTCTTCGATCCGGTGGAGCCGGAGCCGGGAGTGGGGGTTGAGTTCAAGGCCACGATCACCAACCGAGGGAGGGAAAGAGTAGTCGCCAATTTCAATGTCTATTTCGAGATTGACAATACGTTCCTAACTTCTCGTGTGGTCTCCTCGCACCTAGATCCGGGCAAGCAAGTAGAAGTGCAGACCCTCTGGACGGCGGTTGAGGGGGAACATCTACTGCGGGTGCGGGTCGATGTGTTTGATGAGGTTCCCGAATCCGACGAAGCGAATAACAAGTACGAAACACGCCTAGAAGTTAGAAAGCCGGAAGGAATCCGCTCGATCACATTAGACTTGCTAGCAAACGTCAGTCAGGGCCTGCAGAAGACCGGCCAGGCGATCCAGATCCAGCCTGCCGATGACATCTTCCAACTGCTCAATACGTTCCAAGTGGCTCTCGGCCTCGCACGCCAAGAGCTGATCACGAGTGCCGACAAGATCTCCATTGCAAAGCAGACCCTGTCACCCAACCTTGCTGCCGAGGTACAGGTGCAAGCGAGTGATCAAGTAGCTGCCCTGTATCGTTCGCTCGCTTCGGCGTTCGATGTCGCCATTCAAGGGATTCAGAGGCTAAACCCGCAGCTTCTCACGGAATCTTTCGAGCAGGTGCGCGCCCATCTCGTGGGGCTATCTGCCCTCTCCATCGAAGGGATCAGTCTCGAGAGCGTGAGTGAAGCCATACCCCTCATGGATCAAGGACTGGAGAAGGCCGAGCAACTAGAGGCAGCTCTTGGGGGTGCGAAAGACATCGATGTGAATGCAGTTGCGAGAGACCTCGTGGCGCTGCTCGCCCAGATCGGAGCGATTCTCACTCGCGTCGGGGCTGATGTGATGCAAACGAGCCAGGGGAGATCAGCGAACTTCAGTGATAGCAAAGGCCAGTCCATCGTGCGCTATCAAGTGGGTCAAGAGCTGAAGATCACGGCTTCTCATGCCCAGCACCTCCAGTGGGAGGTTTTTGATCGTGACGGCCAAGCTGTCTTCATCGGTGAGGCACAAGCAGATCAATTCATCTGGCACGGGACAAGCAGCGACGGCAAGGCACTATCGGCCGGACGTTACTTCTATCGACTGACGATCACCACATCCGCCAGCTCTTGGATTGAGTTGGGTCAGATCGTCCTAAGCCCATAAGCGATTCTCAAAACGAGATAGAAGCGTTAAAAGCCAGACTCTCAAGGCTGTGGGAAGCGAGCTGGATTGATAGCTCCAAGTCGATGAAAGGCTCGATTCTTGCCATCAAAGAGAACTCACCTTCGGCGAACTTGAGGAGAGTCTCCGACTTTGAGAATGTGGCATCGGCTTGGAGCATAAACCCTGCTCGTTGAAGCACCAAGCTCGTTTTCAGTCTGGTCAGCCCAGAATCCGGCACAAGCGTTCCCGAAAGCCTCCAAGCCACAGCGTGCTCGCCAGAGCGGAACGCCCAATCCACAAGGGCGTTGACTCTGCGTAAGGCGAGCATCTCATTCCAGGTGATCTCCAGGGTGAGAGGTCCGGAGGTTCCTTTCAGCTCGGCTCCTTGAAGTCCCCCTCCGGAGAGCAGTTGGGCAAGATCAAATTCGGTCGATGCTTTCCATAGAAAGAAGAGCCAATGGGTCTGGAAATCACTTGACAGCCTGCAATCCAGCGACGAAACTTCCTCAAGGCCACACTCCAAGGTATGATCACTCCACAGACCCGCGAGCAACGGTAGATCGCGAAGGCGAAGCGTCTCTGTGGTGAAGTTCAACTGTCTATCTTCGCAGACTCTGCCTGCGAAACTTCGATGGATGATGCTCCTACGTCTTGTCGGATCTAGACAGAAGCTGGTCAGGCTCTCAAAGCGCGTCCCGTTCTTTATATCTCCTTTCAATGTGAGAGCAATCCCGAAGCCGAAATTCTGATCATGATGAGAATAGCTTGTCGGTGGCGAGGCGAGAGGGCTGGGGAAACTCATATCCTCAAAGACCAGCAGAGTCCCCAGCGTCAGTCCGCCGATGGTGTGCTCCCAACGAACTTCTTCTCGGACGAATAGGAGATGCCCTGGCGGGATGACCACGGGAATCCTTTCGCCGGTAGCAATTCGTTTTCGACCGAAAGGCGTAGCAAAGATGAACTGGCTTTTTAGAGTGATGCCCAGATCGAATTGAGTCTCCCAGAGCAAAGATTCCGGACCTGTGAGCCCCATGGCACTTTCCATCTCGAAATAAAGTCCTCTCAGGGCCATCGCCAGCTGAAGCCGGGAGCCGAAATCCACAACCCACATCGGAGCTTGGCACAACAGATCAAGACATGAAGATGGAGTCAGCGAGATCTGTATGTGAAAGCTGCCCGTTATATCGGCGTGTGCGGGCTTTCCCTCTGAGCTTGTGACCCAGATGCACAGAATCATCGTTATCTGAAGCCATCGTTGAAATGACACTATATCACCTTGATAGAACTATTTTACATGTGATTATAGTACTTCATCGCTCTGGAGGCAAGTGGGAACAACTACATCGAGATGCGGGTGCGGATGCTTTGAGGTTCCTTTCACCCGACTTCTATGGCATTTCTACGCCGTGATCGACTACAAGCACGAAGCAGAACAAATCCATGCAGGAGGAGAGAACGATGCGCAAGGTTCATCTACTGAGTCTACTGGTAGTTGCTGTGGCGATGGGGTTATGGGCTGCTCCCGGCTGGGCTGATGAAGGACCAATACGAGTGGCTCTTGTGGTCCATGCCCAAGCTCCACTCTCCGATGACAGCCCTGTTGCTCGAGCGGTGTTTTCTGTTGCCCACCGAGGCTTGGAGTCGGTTGAGCGGTTACACCTCATCCCGCAGGATCGCATAGTGGCGGCTCAGCGGGTGCTGGGGTTTCACCTTACTGCTGACTCCTCTCCACGCCAGGTACGCGCGCTGGCGGACCTTTTGGATGCGGACGCGGTTGTGTTGATCCAGCTCTCGCTCGTTCGCGATGGGTTGATCGTCCTCCACGGGCTTGTCTTTAGCGCCGAGGGGAGGGTATTGGTCGAGTTTCGATCGGCAGTCTTCCGGCCGGATGTCGAAGAGCAGATCCAACGAGCTGTCAAGGAGTTCCTTGAAAAGATCATACCTGCCCTCTTGAGGCTGTAAGCTCGCGATTCGGAAGGTTCCTCTGGCCGGGAGTCTCCACCTGCCCCAGGCTCCCGGCCCCCTCTCCCGCCTGCCCTTTTGGCGGATTTGAATTAGAGAGAAAGACGATCCTGTACTTGTGCAACCGTCATTCCCTTGATCAAAATCACTTTCTGTGGATGAGTCTCCCCAGAGACAATCTCTATGTTGCCTTTGGGGATCTTGAAGAGCTCAGCGAGCACGGCCATGCAGGCTTGATTGGCCTTGCCCTTCTCAGGAGCGGCTGTCACCGCCACAAGTAGTGTGTCCCCCCGCGCTCCCAGTACGGCATTCTGTTTGGCTTTGGGTTTGACCTTCAGCTGGAGGGTCACTCCCTGGGGTGTCTCCCTGAGTTTCATGCCGATCATTGTACCCTGCTTCCTTGATGCCTTCTATCGAAAGGTTCTCTCTCGAGGGTATACTCTTAGACGTAACCACGGGAGATCGAGTATGATGTATGTCGGCGTGATCGAACGACAATCAAGTCATTTCACAGACGAACAGGACGCGAGCGCTTTGGCTGTCGCTTTCTTCCGCGCTTGTCTCTATGACATTGCCCTCTGTCATAGCGATCTCGACGAGGAGGTCCTTCGGCAGTGGGAGCGCATTCTGCGTGCAGGCCGGGTCCAGGACTATTCCATCACCCGATATTTCCAGGCCATCGCAGGAGCCAAAAAACGCCTAAGAAACCCGCGCAATACCGTCGCCTACGTGATCTACAAGATGAGCCACGGTGGACATCCAGAGCAACCGGGTGTAGATCACGGCGAGCAACACAATCAGAACGCGCGCCACTGCATCGCGTGCAGTGCTCCCATCGATGAGGAACGCCGTCGACGCATGGTCGAGCGCATTGAGAAGGGTTATCGTCTGAAAGACGTGAAGACGCCCCTCGACTGCGATGAGATCGTCAATACCCATCTGACCCAGGAAGAGATCTTTCAATTCGTCGGTCATGAAGTGAGCTTTAGCTACCAAGAGAAGAAGATTCAAGAGATCTACGACGAACTCGAACGTCAGCAAGCAAGGTCGAAGCTCTAGGGGAGGTGGACTATGCGCACCCGCAGTTCCAGAGACGAGTTCTTCGAGAAACTGTTTGCCCGTGATGTAAGCGAACTGGAGTATGTTCATCATCCTTCGGAGGAAGTGCTAAGGGTCTATCTGAGGGGCTATTTGAGCAGGGAATGGCGTGATCCCGATAGTCTTCTGTCGAAACTTCAGGGTGAGGCGGTAGAGGAGTGGCGTCATCAAGAGGTCTCGGCTCACGTGCTCACGTGTGGGAGATGTCGCCAGCGCGCACACGAGCTTCAGACTGAGATGTCCCCCCAGGGGACCTTCTGGCCAGCTCTCCAGGGCTGGCTGGCCGCTTTGCCTGAACGCTTGGCCCCAGTTCCTCGACCGGCTCTGGCCACCATGGCTGTGGAGTTCGCCATCATCGTAGGATTGATCGGTGTGCTCTTCTTCCAGCCTGCCCCGCTCTTTACTAAGTCGGCGGCGCTCGGAGGAGTCACCTCTACGGTCACAGATCGACACGCGCTACCGCCAACGAATGCACCCGCAACTCCACAAGATCCGCCTACTCTGGAGGCGGCTGGCTTCCTGCCTCTGCCGGTCACCCAAGCGATGCAAACCCTCAACCAAGACCCCAACCCCGAAAGCCGACTGGCCGCCGTTCAGAGCTTAAAGCCATACGCCGATATTCGCTTGGTGGAGCCCCTAAGCCAAGTCTTGGATCGAGAGCAACATCCCCAAGTGCGCCAAGCCATCGTCCAGACGATCACGTTCATTTGGGGGAAATCCGAGGACCAGTTTACCTCTGCGGCCCAGATGATGCAGCGCCTTCGTGAGCGACACCGTATCGACTTCGACGCCTTCCAAATCAGCATTGATATCGACTTGGATCAGCTCAGGCAAGACCTCAACGCCCTACGCACTCGTGTTCAGTATCCCTACGAAACTCTCTGTACCAGCCGACCGGAGCTCACGTTAGGACAACTAAGCGGACTCGCCTCGGAGTTCGATGGAGTGCTCGTTATCGATCGCTCGCTCGCCACAGGGAGTTTTCGCCTGCGACTGCCGCTCACACTGGGCGCGGTACGCACAATCGATCAGCTGGAGTCTCAGTTAGGGATCATCTGCAGGAAGTGACGGCCAGTTTACACGTTCTGGATGAGCACTTTTTCGATGCGCGGGCCTTTCATCTGATCTACCGTAAGCTTGACACGATCACAGTGGATGATCTCTCCCGGTTGAGGCACTCGCTTGAGGTGATAGAAGATAAACCCAGCGATCGTCTGATATTCGTCCCCTTCGGGTAGCTTAAGCCCCAATGTCGTATTGGCCTCTTCCACGCGCATTTGACCGTCCACGCGGACTGTATTTGGCGTAAGCCTCTCATAGAGTGGTTCGATGAGGTCCTCCCCTAGATGCCCTACGATCTCCTCTGCCAGGCCATCGAGAGTAACTATGCCTACGGTGTCGCTGAATTCGTTGACGACGGCCACTATGGGAACACGGTCCCGCTGCATCTGGGCAAACAGCGTGCTTACGGTCTTGTTCTCTGGCACATAGTGAATGGGATGCACGAGACTGCGGATGGGCTTTTCTAGCGCATGGGGATCCTCGCTGATCGCTTTGAGCACATCGCGGATGGCTACGAATCCGACGACGTTTTCCGGCCGCTCGCGGTAGACAGGAAAGCGCGCATGGCTTGCCTCCTTAAAGACGTTCAAGAGTTCTGCAAGGCTCTGGCGCTCCTCGAGGCTTACGATATCCAGGCGCGATGTCATGACTTCTCTTACTTCTCGCTCCGTGAGTTCCAACACGCGGCGCAGCATCTCCTCTTGCTGGCGACCGAGCAGACCGCGCTTCTGTCCCTCGGAGAACTGGTGCTTTAAGTCTTCCAAAGAGCGGAGGCGGCCGGGCTCGGTGAATTCGCGGCGCATGCCCACAGCCTGCAGAGCGAGCTGCGAAGCGCGATCCAGAAGCCAGATGAACGGCCGGAAGACCCGCTCAAAGATCAAAATGGGACGTGCCGTCAGAAAAGAGATGGCCTCTGGGTGGCGGATGGCGTAGATCTTGGGAGCTTGTTCGCCCAAGACAATATGTAGAGCCGTGATGAAGGCGAACGCCATCGCGGTAGCGAGCGCATGGGCAGTAGCATTGGCTATGCCAATAGGAAGAAAGTCAAACCAGGGGCGAATGATGTCGACCAAGGTCATCTCCCCGATCCATCCCAGAGCGAGACTGGCCATCGTGATGCCTAGTTGGGCTGCGGCGAGGATCTTATCTGTCTCGTGCAACAGCTGACGAACGAGTTTCGCGGAGGAGTGACCCTGCAAGGCCAGATGATCGATGCGGCCACGCCGCAGACTGACCAAGGCGAACTCTACGGAGACGAAAAACCCGTTGGCCACTACCAGAAGAGCTATGGCTAAGAGCTTCAAGAACACAGGCCAGAATGCTTCCATCCTGTCCCATTATAGCTTGCTGAACCCTTTTGGCAATCTTGTCAGATTACTTCAATGTCGATATGAACCAACCGACGATCACAGCCCACAGCAGTGCGCCGATCCAGATGCTGAGGATGTTGACACGGGAAGGCATGTCGGCTACCGGCAAGGCGATCACTCTTGTCTCTGGCGAGCCGATTGTGTAGACGGTGCAATTCGTCATGCGGTTGAGTGCAAAGTCATAGATGCTGGCGACCACTGTGTTCGTTCCTGCAAGGCGAAGTTCCAGATCATAACGGCCATCGGGGAGGCTGAGGTAGCCCGTAGCCTCACCAAAGGCCAAATTGGAATAGAGGATCGTCCCTTCCGCCAAGGCGACATCCACCGCCGGCAGATCGGGAGAAGCATGGAGGAAGCGGATTTTCGCTGCAAACAAGCTGGGGGAGAGATCGTCCACAAAGAGGCTGGGGACGAGATCACCCTGGTTCCAAGGGCCCAAGGTGGCAAGCGTGTATGCTGTTCGACCCTGGAGTGTGACCACGATATCAATCACAGGTTCTGCCTGTCCCGCAGGGCTAAATTGGAGACGGTGCTCACCTGCCCGCAGCAGGAGATAACCCGTGATGATATCAAAATCCACGTCCGTCCAAGAGAGAACTCCATCCACCCAGACATCGATTGCCGGTGCATCGGGGGACAAATGGGCAATGCGCATTTGAGAGAATTCAGCAGCTAGAGTTAGCTGACCGAACGCAAGAACGAAAGCCAGTACAGGGAACACTACCAATCTCTTCACAGCCAACCCCCTCCTTTTTGCCTCTCGAGATTGATCTATTTGTTTTGAATGTATCAGTTTATCGTACTGTAAGGGCAAACGAGGGTCAAGTATCCCGCGTTACTCTTGATTTGTGGTACGCCCGGCAGGATTTGAACCTGCGACCTCTGGCTCCGGAGGCCAGCGCTCTCATCCCCTGAGCTACGGGCGCAAACGGATACACCAGTGTAACGCCAATAGCCCACTGGATTCAACCCTGTATCATTCAGGATCTATGGATCATTCCACCCGTACTCGTAATGGGAAACCTTCTCGCCCTGAGCGTTAAACAGCATTGCAACGCCTCCGCGTTCGCTCCACATCTCGTCCTTAGTGGGCTCTCCGTCCACCGTCAGCCAATGAAGATCCCGAGAGCCGGCAAAAGGTTGCAGGTTCCCATGGCCGGAGTGGACCCTCAGGATGTCGTGGGCTTCAATGACGCAGCAGTAGGGATTCCAGCTGGTATTCTGGAAGAAGAACTTCTGTCCTTGCCGGTTTTCGAGCCAGTAGCCCGTAAGATCGATGTCCGTGTTGCTGCCATTCAAGATGACCACAACCTCATCGTGGTTGTAGCAATCCACCCAAGCGATCATGAGCGTATCGACGAGACGCATCTCGGGGGCACACGAATCTTGGGGTTGGGCTGACGCCAGCAAAATGGGTGCAAGAATCAGACAGGAGATCAACAGCTTTAATGCACGCACGGCAACCTCCTCTTGCAGATATTTACACACATCCTAGAGCCGTACGCACACAGCGTCAAGTAAATTCATCACATTCAGAGGCGTTCTCAAGCAAAGAGTGCTTTCAGCCGGCGGAGACCCTCTTGAATACGCTCCATCGAGGTCGCATAGGAGATCCGCAAGTACCCATCTCGGCCAAACTCCACACCGGAAATCGTCACAACCCCAGCTCTTTCGAGCAGGGAGCGAGCCAGGTCAGTCGAGTTCCGGATCGCACCGTCAAACAGAGCCGCCACGTTGGGGAAGACGAAGAATGAGCCTCGAGGAAGATGGCACCGAATGCCAGGGATTTCGCTAAGACCTTCCACGATGGCATCGCGACGACGGCGGTATTCGGCAATCATCTCATGAACGCAGGCTTGATCACTCGTGAGTGCTTCCAGAGCAGCTCGTTGCGCGATCGATGTGGGGTTGGATGTACACTGACTCTGGATCTTTTCCATGGCCTGAATAACGGAAGCTTCACCAGCAGCCCAGCCGATCCGCCAGCCAGTCATGGCATACGTCTTAGAACAGGAGCCGGCCAAGATCACGTGCTCTTTTCCGTACGAGGCAGCGGAAAGAGGCGAGCTATCGTAGACAAACTGCTCATAACATTCGTCGTAGATGACGTAAAAGTCGCGTGTGCGAGCCAGCTCGATCATGCGCTCTAGTTCGCCACGATTCAGAGTCGCCCCGGATGGATTATTCGGGAAATTGAGAATGAGAGCTTTCGTGTGGGGTGTAAGCGCTCCTTCTACTTCTCTTGCCGTCAAGCTAAACTCGTTTTCTTCTTGAGTGTCGACATAGACCACATGAGCCCCGGTGAGCTTGATCTGTTCAGGATAGCTCACCCAGTAGGGGGTGGGCACGATCACTTCATCGCCCGGCTCGAAGAGCGCGCAAGCGGCGTTATACAGCGCCTGCTTCGCGCCACAGGTGATCATGATCTCCCGCTGGGGATCGTAAGAGACCCCATAATCGCGCTGGTATTTCTGAGCTACGGCTTCGCGGAGTTCACGGATTCCGCCGGCATCGGTGTATTTGGTGAAATTCTCTTCTATAGCCCGATAGGCAGCCTGCTTGATGTGTTCGGGCGTGTGAAAATCCGGCTCACCGATGCCAAAATCAACCAGATCCACCCCTTGAGCCCGGAGTTCATCCGCCTTCCGTTTCACAGCCAGCGTGGCGGAGACGGCCAATTGCGAAATCCGTTCGGACAATGCGGGCATGCTTCCTCCCTCAACCCGTTCTGGAAATGCCCCATTCTAACGGCGCTTCATCCACGCCGCCAATACTATCTGTCCAAGCAACCTCGAAGGTGATGTATACCACGTTCAGAGAGTAGGGTTTTCTGCTATATTTGCAGAAGGGCGATTGTCACACAAAAGGAGGAGGTCAGTCATGCGCAGTTGGCTGAGTGTGTTCAGTTTTTGCTTTACCTTCGTAGCTGCTGTAGGACTGGGAGTTTCTGGCCAGATGTTTACTCTTGATGTCTCCGCGAGTCTCGCGTTCGATACGGCGGGTTTCTCGATGGCAGACTCGTCTTTCACAACGACCGTTACGACAAAGATAGAAGGAGCAGATCTCGCGGCGACTGTGGTCTTTACTCTGGCCGGATTCTCGAACGCTGTCCTCAAGGCCAGTACAACCATCGAAGGTGTCAATATCTCGATGGAGGACTCGTTTGGGCCGCAAGGCTGGGAGTCTGGAAAGCTCAAACTGAGCCGAAACTTCGATCCTTTCGATCTCTCCGTGACACTGGCCTTCAAACAACCAGAGTTCTTCGCCAGCGCCACGTTGAGCGCCAGTGCTCAGACAGAAGAAGGCATCTCACTGAGCAGCAGCACGACGATCACGCCCGAAGGTTTCTCCAAGAAGATCCTCAGTATGGGACTGACCGTCAGTGGTCTCTCGCTCTCGCGCACAACAATTCTTTCAGCCAAAGGCCTGGATCAAGAGCAGTGGTCGATGACAGCCCAGGTGGGCGAGTACGAGATCTCTCGCACCACGTCGTTCACAGCTGCTGGTTTTTCGGAAGAGACGCTTTCTCTCTCAACCACCATCGAAGAGATTGACTTCTCGACCGCTATGACTTTTGGCACGAGTGGCTTTTCGGGCGCAGATGTTAACGTGAGCGGATCGCGCGAAGGAGTGGATTTCACAAGCTTCACCCACTTTGCCCCGACAGGCTTCGCTGAGCAAAAGCTCATCCTGAGCGGCACGCTGGATCGCTTTGACCTTGTGGGCACAGGCGTCTTGAATGCGGACGGCTTTCAGAAGGGCACACTCGACATCAGCACGAGTTTGAAAGACATCCGCTTGGGAGGAGCGCCTTAGGGCTAGCGTCGTCCAAAGGCACGCTCCAGTTCGCTCAGCGAGTAATTCACAATAATGGGGCGTCCGTGAGGGCAACGATAGGGGTTTTTCGTCCGGCGAAGCTGAGCGACTAAGCCTTCCATCTCATGCAGACTGAGAGGCGTGTTTTTCACGATCGCCGACTCACAAGCCAGATCGGCAGCCATGTGTTTCGCCAGCTCTTCAAGCGCCACCTCCGCCTCATGCTCCAGCGCCTGCAAGACTCGTTCCAGCGTGTGAGTCGCACTCTCTTTGGTCAGCTCCTCCGCTAGACTCTCAGGCCAATCGCGAAGAATGAACGTACCCCCGCCAAAACGTTCGAGCCCCACCCCCAACTTCTGCTCTAGCACTTCGAGATGTTTTGCCAGCAACTCCGCTTGATCGATGGGGAACTCTAACGTCATCGGGATGAGCAACCTCTGGCGTCGCAGCTGGCCTGCCGTCAATTGCTCCAGATACTTCTCGAAGAAGATGCGCTCCTGGGCCACATGCTGGTCAATGAGCTCTACCCCGCGCTCCGTCTGAACGATAATATATGTGCCATGAAGTTGACCGATGATTCGCTCATGCTTCATCTCGGCTTGAAAGGGGACAGCTGCGGGTGGTCTTGATGGCGTCGCTCTCTCAAGAAGCTCTTTCTTGAGATCCAGCTCCCGCACTGCCGTGTAGCTGCCGCGTAGCTGAACCGGCTCCTTGGGACGTCCACGCTCTTCCATTTCAGCGTCAGATCGAGGCTCTTTGAGAGAGGGAATCATCCCCTTTGTGAGAAGCGCGTTGCTCACGGCCCGCTTCACTTCCGCTTGCACCAGTGAGGGATTGGAAAACCGAACTTCTTCCTTCTTGGGGTGAACGTTCACATCGACCATTTGTGGGTCAATCTCTAGAAACAAGAACGTGACCGGATGCTTGTCTTTCTCTAACAGACCTTCATAGGCTTTGGAGATGGCGTACTGAATCGCCGTGTCTCTTACGAAGCGACCATTGATGAAGACATACTGTTCATTGCGGTCTGCCCGGGCCCGCTCAGGAGGGGCAACAAAGCCGTGAACCCGAATCTCCCGACCGTGGGATTTCACTTCTAAAAGAGATTTCGCAAGCTCCGCATCGTAGAGCTGAGCGATGACGTCACGCGTGGTCTGCGCCGGAGGAGATTCCAGAATGAGCTTGCCTCCGTGCAACAGTCGAAAGTGCACGCTAGGGTAAGCGAGTGCAAAGCGTTTCACAGTCCTCACGATGTGAAAGAACTCCGTCTTCTCGCTCTTTAGAAACTTGCGGCGGGCAGGCGTGTTGAAGAAGAGATCTCGTGCATCCACTGTAGTTCCACGCCTGCGCCCCTCGGCTCGCACATGTCTGATCTGCCCTCCTTCCATCTCAACACGCGTAGCTTCAGGAGATTCTTCACTTCGAGAGACGATGACGGTCCGCGAGACCTCGACGATGCTGGCCAGGGCCTCTCCACGGAACCCCAGAGTTCTAATGTTATAGAGGTCTTCTTCGGATTGGATCTTGCTTGTGGTGTGGCGCTGGATGGCCAACAGCATGTCCTCGCGCTCCATGCCGCTGCCATTATCAGAGATGCTGATGCGCTCCATGCCCCCGCCTTCGATGAGAACTTCGATCTGGGTGCTGCCGGCATCGAGACTGTTCTCGATGAGTTCTTTGACGACCGAGGCCGGGCGTTCGATCACCTCGCCCGCGGCGATCTTGTTGATGAGGTGGGCATCTAACTCTCTGACTTTCATAGAATCTCTGAAGAGAGAGTACTGGACGGAGCTGGAGTTTTCAAATGAGCTTGGGCTTAGCGTCGGCAGCAGGAAAGCTTGATCGGCTGGGGTGAGAAGACCCTTGACAAGAAGGGGGAGGCAGTGCTATAGTGCTTTGTCACCCGAGAAGAGCAAACCCTTCGCGAGGAGGGGGCGCAAAGCCATGGGTCTCACCGAGATCGCCAGGCTGCCGAAGAGAGCAGGTCTGAGCTGGCTAGGTATATTCCTTCTTTCATTAACAGCCTGTTCACTTCTTTCTCCACCTCCAGCCCCAACTCCTCAGCCACCGCTTGCTGCCTTCGAGATCCGCTGGCTGGATAACTTCACGGTGGAGCTGAACGCTTTCAACTCCTCAGCTGCCAAAGGAAGACAAATCGAGTCCTATCAGTGGGATTTTGGAGATGGCGAGCAAGTCACCGATCACCTCTACATGATGCAACATCACTATGAAAAACCAGGACGCTATGTCATCACGCTAACAGTTCAAGACGAAGTAGGACTGACGGCTTCTGCGCAAAAAGATGTGTTTCTCGTGCCGGAGGGAGATGTAGAGTTCGAACAGCTATATTACAGTCTCTATAGTGGAGTGAACAATCCAATAAGCTGGGTCATTCACACACAAGAAGAACTCGAGCGGCTCTGGCAGGAAGCCCTTAGGATCCAAACCCCTCTTCCAGATCTTCCTGTTATTGATTTCAGGGAAGAGATGGTTGTGGCCATTTTCTTAGGGAACCGCCCCGATCTTGGGTATGGAATCAGGGCGGAGCGCGTTCGTGCGGAACAAGGAAAGTTAAAAATCTGGTATACCGAGACGAAACTTGGTGGATATGGTTGTGCTGCGCCTCCCGCAATAAGTTCTCCTATGCTGCTACTCCGATCACAGCGGGTGGAGCTTCCTGCTGTCTTTAGCTCAAGAGTGGAGATTGTTCCTTGCCCTCGATAAGCGTTCTTAACAAGAGAGGGAGAAAGGAGACATCAATGAAAAGCAATAAACTACTAATCGTAGGGATACTGGCAGTGTTGGTCCTGGGGTTCCTTGCTGAACCCGCTTTTGGTCAAGCAAGAAAAGAACAGAAAGTCCTTCAGGACTTGCAAGATACGGGTCAAGCGCGGGTTATCATCGTGTTAAAGGATTTTGTTCCTTTCGATGCTCCATTGGATCAGGTGAGGGATGCTGTAGCCAGAGCGCAAGAGGCCGTCTTGAATGCCTTATCTCAAGCTGACTTCGAGTTGCGATTCAAATACCAGGTTGTACACGCTCTAGCTGGTAGTATTACATCAAGCGGGTTAGACAAACTAAAGGATCATCCCTTAGTGGAAAGCATCGAGCCGGATGAATGGCATGCTGCCCCCAACTCGCAATCGCGCATACGCGCGCAACTCACTGAAAGCGTTCCTCTCATCAACGCTACAGCTGCCCACAGCAAAGGAATCACCGGCACTGGTGTCGTGGCAGCACTTGTAGACTCTGGTGTGGATTTTACCCATCCAGATCTACAGGACTCCCGTGTCGCAGAGAAATGTTTTGAGGGATGCACACAAGGTCCTGACAAAGCGCCAGATGATTGCAATCACGGTACTCCTGCCGCTGGAATTATCACCTCGAATGGGACTGTCGCTCCCAAAGGGGTAGCTCCAAACGCAAAGATCGTCGCCGTAAAAGTCTTTGCGTGGGATGGTAGCCAATGTGGAGGCTTCGATTCTGCAGTCCTATTTGGAATCGACTGGGTTATCCAGACGAAAAGCACCTATGGGACTTCCATTATGATCGTAAATCACCAGGGTCGTCTGTACAGTGTCGAATGCGACAACAATGAAGGAGGCTACAGAGACGCAATCAACAGAGCCAAAGCCAATGGGATCGTCACTATTGCTCCCACAGGTAACCACGGTTCGGCAACTTCCATATCGACTCCAGGCTGCTTAAGGAATGTGATCTCTGCCGCCGTTGCCTACGATGCCAATATAGGGAGCATAAGCTATCCGGGTATATGCGCTGATTCAACAACCTTTGCAGACAAAGTGACGTGTTACTCCAACACCAATGCTTACGCGGATGTGGTGGCACCAGCTCAAACTGCAACGACGACTAGGGCAGGGGGAGGAACCACTAACTTCGGAGGCACGTCAGCGGCCGCACCGATGGCCACGGCCCTCGCTGCACTCATGAAGCAAGCCAATCCCTCAATAAGCCCAGACGGAATTATGAGTATTCTCAAGAGCAGTGGTGTCGCTGTCACGGACACCAAGAACAATTTGACCTTCCCACGTGTGGATGCGTTCTCGGCCCTCTTCATCGAGATCGGAGAAGTCAATGTCAACTACAACTGGCTCACCGTGACTCTCAAGCGCAAGTTCACCAACCCCGTGGTAGTAGCCAAGCCGATGGGCTCCAGCGATACCCGCCCGGCCCTCGTGCGCCTTGGCAACATTACCTCCACCAGCTTCCAGATCCGTATCCAGGAGTGGGATTACCTCCTCCCCGAGGACCACGGCTACGAGCGAGTAGGCTACATCGTCATGGAGAAGGGTTTTTATAATCTCAAGAGCAAAGGAGGCGTCAGCTACCAAGCGGCAGCAGGCACGGTCAACACTAGCTGCACGAACGGCTGCTGGGCTACCGCTTCCTACGGTGGAACCTTCAGTAGCACACCAGCCGTGATGAGCTCGGTGATGACCCTCAATGGAATAGAGGACGCGGTCGTGACCCGCAACACCTCGGTACTGACCAGCCAGTTCTCGGTGCAGATGCAGGAGGAGGAAGCCAACAATCAGATCCATGCCACAGAGACGCTCGGCTTCCTCGCTTGGTTACCCACAAGCTCAACCTCGGCCAATAGCTACTACGTGGATGGCAAGATCTTCCAAGTAGCCAGAACGGGCGCAGTGGTGACTGATGCTTTCTACCGCATCAGCTTCAACTCGGCCATCAGCGGGACGGGGAGGATTCCCGTCTCCTTAGCCGACATGCAGACTAAGAATGGAACCGATCCAGCGGAACTGCGCTGGCGCAACAAGGGTACGACAGGAGTGGATGTGAGAGCTGCGGAGGAGCAGTCGCGGGATTCGGAGACGACCCACGCTGCGGAGATTGTGGGCTGGCTGGCCTTTAGTTGCGTGATCTGTACGACGTCCTTCAGCTCTTCTTCCCTCTCATCCACGGAGACGGGGAAAGAGGAGTCAACAGAAAGCGTGCTGGCGATACATGGCGTGAAAGCCCTCTCCAGTTCCTTGCGGGAGATGACCTTTGAAGTCCAGGGGCGAGGCATCGCGAGCCTGCGGGTGGACATCTACGACTTGAACGGTCGAGCCATCTTCACTCAAGAGTCCATGGGCAGCCGGCTCACTTGGAACTTGAGAACTCAAGATGGCAAGATCCTTGCCAATGGGGTTTACCTCTACGTGGTGGCGGTGCGCGGGTTCAACGGCGAGGTGATCCGAAGTCAGGTGAAGAAGCTGGTGATCTTGAGATAAGGGCGTGAGATCTGGCATCGGGATAAGGAACTATTAGTTCTCAGAGCCTATCGTGGCAGGCTTCGCCCTTAGCATTCGAGATGCGGCGGTCGTCAGAAAAGCCGTGAGCACAAAGGCGACTAGTGTGGAAACAAGCAACGCTTGCTCTACATTGCCCCATACGTCTGCCAGCACGCCAACCACACTGACCAGCAGCCCTCCGACACCCCAGCCGACCCCCATGACAATCGCCGAGGCCGTGCCCGCCTGCTGCGGCACAAGCTCTTGAGCGTGCGCTACGATGACCGGATTCGATGCGTTCAGGATCGCACCACCGAGCAACAAGAAGACAAACGAGGCAAAGCTGGATGTCGCAAGAAAGCCGATCATCGCGGGAAATCCCGTCCAGAAAGTCCAAAGGATCACAGGCCAGCGCCCCCAGCGGTCTGAAAGATGGCCGCCGAACAGCCCACCTAGAACACCAATGAGCAAGAAGGCAAATAGTGTGAGGCTGCCGGTCAGGTAGTCCGCGCCGCGCTGGCCGAGCAGAATCAGAAAGAACGTCTGAAACGCGAGCAGCACGGCATGCCGCAGCACCACAAGCCCCCAAAGCACGAGCAAGGGCTTCATTTGTGAGAGCACTTGGAAACGGGGTGAAACGTTCGCTGAAATGGTGCTCCCACCGTGATTTTGAGAATTGCTCCATGGTAGATCGCGCTGAAACCGCCAGATCACGAGCCCCAACACAGCCAAAGGTAAGAGAGCCATTGGAGTACGCTCCAGCCCCCAAGAGTTGAGAAAGAGCGCCATAAGTGCGGGGCCCACAGCAAAGCCCAGAGTACCTGCGCTGATGAAGAGCGACACGTACAGCCCCTTGCGAGAGGAGAAGAGCTGACCAGAGATGGCCGTCGCTTGTGGATGGAACATCGCCGTGCCCACGGCAGCCAGCAGCAGTGCGATGATGATGAGACTATAGCTTGGCAGAACACCCACGACGCTCATGAAGGCTCCGGTGAAGAGAGGCCCGATAAGGGCAAAGCGCCAGTACGAAGCGCGATCAGAGAGATACCCAAAGAGCAGCTGCAAAAAAGACGCCGCCGCCGTGAAAGTGGAGGAGAGCACGGCGACCAGAGTGAAGTTCAACTGGAATTTGTCACGCAAAAGAGGAATGAAGACGGGTAGAAAATTGGCATACATGTCATTGGTGAAGTGAGCCAGCATGAGTCCCAGCAAACCGAGAGTGCCAGCGCCCGCGAAGGCAACTCTCAGGTTCATGGGCGCACCAGCATACTTAGGAGCGTATGCCCTTCTTGGACGAAGATGCCACTTGCTCTGGTGCAAGATTCGCTAAAGCTAGACTGCGATGACTTGGAAATAACTGGATTGCTACGATAGATCAAGAAGGGCACAGGATCGGCGGTGTGCACTCTCAAGCGTACGGGCGTGGGATGATCTGGCAGCAGCAAAATCGAATACTCAGCGAATTGCCTGAGGCCCGCGAGGATGGGGCCCACAATCTTCTGATCGAAGTCCGCAATGGCCCGGATTTTCTTCTGTACGTCTCCTTCGTGGAGATCGGAAGAGCGCGCTTCCACATGCACATAGACGAGATCATCGCCCTCTTCCAGGGCGCGTAGTGCGGCTTCTGCTTTGCCTGCATAATTCGTATCCAGATAGCCGGTCGCTCCTGGCACGCGGATTACTCTGAGTCCAGCATAGACGCCCAAGCCGCGTACCAGATCCACGGCGGAGATGACGGAGCCTGTAAGACCGAAACGCTTTTGAAGCGTGGGTATTTGCGGCTTGGGACCCGCTCCCCAGAACCAGACCGCATTGGCTTTCTCGTTCCGTTTGAGAATCGTGCGGGCTCGGTCCATGAGTTCGAGCAAGATTTCACTTCCGTTCCCTCGCGGCAGATAAGGCTCAATCGGCTGACCGGGAATGTTGTGTGGCGGCGTGAGCTTTGCACCCTTCATTGCTTCAAGTCCACCTCGCCAGATCAAGAGGTGCCGGTAGCTCACACCGGCATGGAGTTCAAAGCATTCATCCTCTAGATGAGGGCGAAGCTGCTGGATGAGCCTGTGAGCCTCTTCTGTGGGAATATGACCGGAGCTGTAGTCTTCCATAACCCACTGGCCATCACGCTCGGCAAGCGTCACCAGATTGCAGCGCAAAACTACATCCGCTGGTCCTAGCTCGATCCCCATGCTGGCGGCTTCGATGGGGGCGCGCCCGGTGTAGTAGCACGGAGGGTCGTAGCCCAAGATGCTCATATTGCCCACGTCACTTCCTGGCTCAAAACCATGGGGGATTGTCTTAACTAGGCCGAAGGTGACCGCGCTTCGTGCCAGTGCATCCATGTGGGGCGTGTGAGCTACCTCTAGCGGCGTCTTATTCCCCAAATTGGGCACGGGGTAATCAGCCATGCCGTCGCCGACGAGGATGACGTATTTCATTGCGAATCATTGTGTCATGCGGCGGCGATCTTGTCAACTCCTAAAAAAGTGATGTATACTCCAGCAGAGGTGGTCGAGATGAAGGCCAGGGTACAGATCTATCTGGAAGAGGAACAAGACCGGCAGCTAAAGTGCCTGGCCCGGCTCCGACGCGTTTCGAAATCCCGCATCATCAGAGAGAGCATTACCCGCTACCTGGAGGAGCTCGTGCCGGCCGAGGAGGACCCGGCTTTAGGGATCATCGGTCTGGCCGGCAAGGTCGGCCTTAAGGATCTGTCCCGAAGACATGACGAATACCTGACCAGCTTCAGGCGGCATGACAAGTAGAGCGCGAAAGAAGACCCGCCCGCGCATCTTCGTGGATACCGGAGCCTGGGTGGCCGCAGCCGTAGAAGACGATGCCTATCATAAAGAGGCAGCTTACATCTATCCTGAACTACTGCGGAAATTTCATCTCGTAACCACGAACCTGGTGGTTGCTGAGAGCTACATCTTGCTTCGACGGACGTCAGGCCATAAGGCAGCCATGTCGTTTCTGGAGAGACTTTCGGCCAGCCCCCGCGTTCACAAACTCTACTCCACTCCCCATCTCGAAGAGGAAGCTGAAAAAATCCTCCGGCATTATCGAGATCAGGACTTCAGCTACACAGATGCCGTGAGCTTTGCGCTGATGCAGCAGGAGCACATCAAAGAGGCCTTTGCTTTCGATGCTCACTTCCGCACGATGGGGTTTCTGCTGGTCCCTAGCGCATGATGAAGTCATTGCATGGCTTTTAAGATGGCCTGCATCTCTGCCGGGACTTGACTTGGCTCCGGGACCGAAGAGAGCGCGCGCTCCGGATCTTTCAGCCCATGGCCGGTTAACGTGCAGACAACTGTTGCATCTTTACGGAAGTAGCTGGTCTTTGCCAGCTTCAGTACGCCGGCTACGGACGCTGCCGAAGCGGGTTCGCAGAACACACCCTCTACCTCTGCCAGCATCTTGTACGCACGCAAGATTTCTTGATCACTCACGGCATCCATCAAGCCACCGGATTCGTCACGCGCTGCTACGGCGCTTTGCCAGCTAGCTGGGTTTCCGATCTTGATGGCCGTGGCGACCGTCCGCGGATTCTTCACGATCCGGCCATGAACAATCGGTGCCGCGCCCTCTGCCTGAAAGCCCAGCATCTTGGGTAGTTGGTTGATCTTCCCTCGCTGGTGATATTCTTTATATCCCTTCCAGTACGCCGTGATGTTTCCAGCATTGCCCACAGGCAGTGCATGATAATCCGGAGCATCGTCTAATTCATCGCACACTTCAAATGCCGCCGTCTTCTGGCCCTCGATGCGATATGGGTTCAGTGAGTTCACCAGCGTGATCTTGCGTTCTTCAGTGATTTGCCGGACAAGCGCAAGTGCCTCATCAAATAGACCCTCAATCTGGAGCACCTGCGCACCGTGCAGGGTCGCTTGCGCGAGCTTGCCCAAGGCAACGTTACCCTGGGGGATGAGCACATAGCACTTCAATCCTGCACGGGCGGCATACGCCGCAGCCGAGGCCGCTGTATTGCCCGTGGACGCGCAGATCACAGCCCTACTGCCCTCTTCAACCGCTTTGGAGACGGCTATCGTCATGCCCCGGTCTTTGAAGGAACCTGTGGGATTGACCCCTTCATACTTCAAATAGATCGCAACCCGGCATGGAAGCAGCGTTTCTAGGCGTCGTGCTCGCAGCAAGGGGGTATTCCCTTCGCGGAGTGTCACGACGGCTTCTCGATCGATCGGAGGCAAATACTCCCCGTACTGTGCGATGATCCCTTGCCAGTTCATTCATTCTCCCAGAGTCTGCTTGACAACTCCCGAATACTTCACTATGTTTACCCCACAATACGTTCAGAGGCAAAACGTATGGTGCGAAAACTCAAAGTCGGCATCTTGGGAGCCACGGGCATGGTGGGGCAACGGTTCATTCAGCTTTTGGATGGCCATCCCTGGTTTGAGGTCGCATTTCTAGCAGCGTCAGAAAAATCTACAGGCAAGCCCTACGAGAAAGCCTGCAACTGGAAGCTCCCCACTCCGATGCCTGAGAGTGTCAAGCACCTCACGGTGCAAGATCCCGAGCCAGGCTTCGATGTTCCCATCGTCTTCTCGGGACTGGACAGCAAAGTCGCAGGGCCTATCGAAGAGGCATTCGCCCAAGCGGGTTGTGCCGTGATCAGCAATTCAAGCAATCACCGCATGGACGAGGATGTCCCGCTGCTCATTCCAGAGATCAATCCTGAGCATCTACAGCTCATCGAAGTGCAACGAAGAAAACGTGGCTATAGGGGCTTCATTGTGACCAACCCCAATTGCTCCACGATCACGCTTTCTCTGGCTTTGGCTCCTCTGGAAAGAGAGTTCGGCGTGGAGAGTGCTTGCGTGACGACGCTACAGGCCGTCTCCGGCGCGGGTTACCCCGGCGTGCCCTCGCTCGACATTGTGGGGAATATCATCCCTTACATCGCAAACGAGGAAGAGAAGATCGAGATGGAGACGTGCAAGATCCTGGGGCGGATTGCGAAAGACAAGATCGAGCCTCATCCCATGAAGCTCAGCGCGCAGACCACGCGCGTGGCCGTGCTCGACGGTCACACGGAAACGGTCTCCGTGAAACTCAAGAAACGTGCGAGTCTGGCTGCGGTGAAAGAGACGCTGAGAGATTATCGCTCGCTGCCGCAGGAGCTCCAGCTGCCCTCTGCTCCAGCACGACCCATTGTGCTGAAAGACGAACCAGATCGTCCTCAACCCCGGCTGGACGTAGAACTGGGAAAGGGCATGGCCACGGTCGTCGGCCGCGTGCGTGAGTGCCCGATCTTTGACGTGAAATTCGTGATCTTGGGACACAATACGATCCGAGGAGCAGCCGGAGCTGCTATTCTAAATGCCGAGCTCCTCAAGGCTCAAGGGATGCTTGATGTCTTCACAGAATAGCCGCCTTGGGAAGCGGATCGTC
Organism: Candidatus Fraserbacteria bacterium; assembly: GCA_037442925.1. Classification (GTDB taxonomy): domain Bacteria; phylum Bipolaricaulota; class Bipolaricaulia; order RBG-16-55-9; family RBG-16-55-9; genus RBG-16-55-9. The sequence continues at coordinate 25,157 of JBBIPG010000021.1, forward strand.
GTCATCGGCACAACGGGCTCAGGCAAGACGACGTTGGCACAGCAGCTGGGCTAATTTAATTCGGGAGGGATGCTCTGGGCAAGATCATGATCGTGATGAAATTTGGTGGCACATCCGTCCAGGGCGCTGCGGCCATGCGGCAAGTTGCGCAGATCGTCCGATCACGCGTCGCTCGCAGGCCAGCTGTCGTTGTCTCCGCGATGTCCGGCGTTACGGACGCGCTCACCCGCTGCGCGCAAGAGGCTCACCAAGGCCATGAACAAGAGGCGCTTCGACAGCTAGAATTGCTGACAGAACGCCATCTGATAACCAGCAACGAGCTAATCCAAGATCATTCACACCAACGGCCGCTGCATGACGCTATCGAAAAGCATTTTCAGGAGATTCAGCTGCTGCTGCGCGGACTAGCCCTCTTGGGAGAGCTAACTCCTCGTTCGCTCGATGCCGTCATGGCGTATGGTGAACGACTCTCTTCGCTTCTTCTGGTCGCGGCCCTGCGCGCTCGTCAATTGAAAGCCGAATGGGTCGATGCACGCGAGTGGATGATCACGGACGATCAATTCACGCGCGCCAATCCATTGATGGAGCTTTGTGAAACCAGGGCGCGAGAGTTAATGTCTCCTCTGATCAAGAAGGGGAAGATTCCAGTGACTCAAGGCTTCCTTGGAGCCACGCAAGATGGCCGCACGACGACCCTGGGACGCGGTGGCTCAGACTACTCCGCAGCCGTTCTGGGAGCCTTGCTCGATGCAGAGGAAATCGAGATCTGGACTGATGTCGATGGGGTGATGACCGCAGATCCCCGGATCGTACCGGAAGCCCATACGATCTCGGAGCTGTCCTATGCTGAGGCGGCGGAGCTGGCATATTTCGGTGCGAAAGTGCTCCATCCCAAGACCATCTTGCCCGCCATCGAGCGGAACATTCCCTTACGAATCTTGAACACCTTTTCGCCGGGAAAGACAGGTACGCGCATCGTTCGACAAGTGTGCAACGACGGGCGCACGGTGAAGGCGATCACGGCGATCACGGGGCTGAGCCTAGTGACCGTCGAGGGTCGAGGAATGCTGGGGGTTCCGGGAATCGCGGCCAAGGTCTTTACAGCCGTGGCTCGTGAGAGCGTGAATGTGCTCATGATCTCGCAGTCATCGTCCGAGCAAAGCATCTGTTTTGTCGTGGAAACAAGCTCTGCGGGTCAGGCGCTGAAGGCCCTACACGAAGTGTTCGAGCTGGAACTTGTGCGGCGCAATATCGATCGCATTGAGGCGCAAGAGGGCGTGGCGATTGTAGCTGTCGTGGGAGCCGGAATGCGCGGCACGCCAGGGATCGGTGCCAAAGTCTTCGGAGCGTTGGGCAAGGGCCAGATCAACGTCATCTCTGTGGCTCAGGGATCTTCGGAGCATAATCTGTCGCTCGTGGTACACGAAAATGACGCTAAAAAAGCTATTCAACACATTCATCAAGAGTTCAGGTTGGGTGAGCCTGAATGAATACGGAACAATTTTTGCGGTCTTTGAAGGCAGCTCAGGAACAGCTTCACGAGATGGAGCAACGTCTTCGAGATGATCCAGAAAGCTTCTTGGCTCTCTTAAAGAACGTGATGACAGGCCGTTTGGGCATCGAAGTTCCCATCATCCAACTGGGGCTTGGCAGCGTCGGGCGTGCACTTGTGAATCAGATCGTCGCGAATCGCAAACTTCGTGATGAGCGATTCGATGTTGCCCGTTCGCTGAAATATATTGCGATCGCAGATCGAGATGGGGTTGTCCTCAACAAGCAGGGAATCCCAGATGAACAGCTAGCGAAGATCGTCGAGATGAAAGCCCAGGGGTCGCGCTTGCGCGATGTAGAAGGTGGGCAATCATGGAATGGGGAGACATCGTTGCTTGATGCCTGCGAAAGTCCGACAGCAGTTGTTGTGGATGCATCAGCAAGCGAAATCACCGTAACCACCTTGTTAGAAGCAAGAGCTCGAGAGCATAGGATCGTCCTCGCGAATAAGCTCCCGCTGACCGGACCCTATGAGATCTTCCGTGAACTCACATCCAGCCGGAGAGTTCGCTTTGAGACGACCGTGGGCGCGGCGCTCCCTGTGATCTCTACACTGCAATCCTTCTTGCTCGACACAGGCGATACTGTCAGGCGCATTCGTGGCTGTGTCTCCGGCACACTCAACATGGTCTGCCAGCGACTAGAGAGAGCTGAGAAGCTCTCGGAGATCGTGCGCGATGCCAAAGCCCAGGGCCATACAGAGCCAGATCCACGTGAAGATCTAGGAGGACGCGATGCAGCCCGAAAGGCGCTCATTCTGGCTCGGCTACTCGGCTACCCGCTGGAGTTCAAGGACGTGGAGATCGAGCCTCTCTACCCGCCCGAAATGGACGCGCTCTCGGTCGATGAGTTCATGAAGCGTTTGAGCCAACACGACCAGCATTTCGTGGAACTCGCACACAAAGCCAAAGCGCAAAATCGCAAGCTGCGCTATGTGATCGAAGTGACGGAAGATCGCTGCCGAGCGCATCTGGAACAGCTTTCGCTTGACGATGAGCTACTGCGGCCTGGCGTGGCCGATAGTGTCGTGGCCTTTGAGACAACACGCTATCGCGATAGTCCATTGATCGTCCGCGGCAAAGGTTCGGGGCCGGAACTTACGGCATCGGGTGTGTTGGCGGATATTCTGCTGCTGGCTCAAGCCATGTGAGGCGCGTTTATGCGCATTGGGTTCTATCAGTTTTCGCCCCGCTTTGGAGAGGTGAAGGCCAACCTGCAACGCATCGCCTCCGCACTTGAGGGCGTCAAGGCCGACTTGTTGGTGCTACCCGAGCTAGGCAACAGTGGGTATCTCTTTCTCAGCCAAGCTGAACTGCAAGCTGTGGCAGAGTCCATCCCCGGCCCTACGACTCACTTCTTGCAGAGCCTAGCGCGCAAGCATAACTGCCATTTCGTCTTGGGGATGCCCGAACGCGCTGGGACTGCCCTCTATAACAGCGCGGTACTCGTTGGCCCTAAAGGGGTGTTGGGAGTATACCGCAAGGTACATCTCTTCGACGAGGAGAAGAATCTCTTTGAGCCGGGTGATCTCGGCTTTCCCCTCTTTGAAGTGCAGGGCATTCCCATCGGTATTCTGATCTGCTTCGACCATATGTTCCCGGAAGCCGCGCGCACGTTGGCATTGAAGGGCGCACAGGTCATTTGCCACCCATCGAATCTCGTGTTGCCCACCTACGGTCAGCTCACCACACGCGTGCGCTCGATCGAGAACCGTGTGTTTTGGGTGTTAGCCAATCGCTGTGGCACGGAAGATCGTGACACCAAGAAATTGACGTATACCGGCTGCAGCCAGATCACCGCGCCCGATGGGACGATTCTCGCCGAAGCCTCCGCCGAAGAGGAGACGCTACGTGTGGTAGAAATCGATCCATCGCAAGCACTCGACAAGCATGTGACGCGCCTCAACGATCTCTTTCAAGATCGTCGCCCGGAGTGCTATGAATTGTAGCTTATCTGCTGTGTACTCTGCTGTAAGTGATCTAGCGGTAAGTCTCAGCCAAGCGAGCGGGCAGTGACCCTGGGGCTTTCTGTAAGCCTCGGGGGTTTTTATAATAGATGGGATGATCGAGAAAGTTCGGAAGACGATTCAGAAGCACAACATGCTCCAGCTGGGTGATCGGGTTCTGGTTGCCGTCTCCGGCGGCGTTGATTCCATTGCACTCCTTCGCGCTCTACATGAGCTGAGAGGGGAATGGCAGCTCGAGCTTGCTGTAGCCCATCTGGATCATCGGATGCGGCCGGGTTCAGAGCATGACGCCCGCTTCGTGGCTGACTACGCTGCATCGCTCAAGCTCCCTTGTGTTTGCGAGACCATCGATGTTCCCAAGTACATTCAGAGTGAGAAGCTCTCACCGGAAGAGGGAGCGCGGCGGGTGCGCTATGGTTTCTTAATGAGAACGGCACGCCGACTCCACGCGAATGTCATTGCTCTTGGGCATAATCTGGACGACCAGGTAGAGACGTTCTTCCTGCGTCTGCTACGTGGCGCAGGTCTGGCGGGCTTGTCCGGCATCCCTCCAGCGCGCTCCGAAGGCGATGTGAGGTACATCCGCCCGCTCATTGACTGCTCACGAGAAGAGATCCTTGCCTACGCTCATGCCAAAAGACTCGAGTATCGCGACGATCCCACGAATCAAGAAGTAAAATTCTTGCGCAACCGCGTACGCTGGGAACTCCTGCCTCTTCTGCGAAAGTACAATCCCAACGTGCTGGAGACCGTAGCCAGGGCGGAAGAGACCCTGCGCAAAGCCAACCAATACCTTCAGCGTGTTGCAGAGAAGGAGTTCCAGCAGGCATTGGTTCGTGAGAACTCGGAAGAGATCGCACTGAATAGGCATCGGGTTTCCGCTCTAGAAGAACTCATGCAAGAATATGTGCTACGGGAAGCGATCCGTCGGATTCAGGGGAACCTCCAAGGCATTGAGGCCGTTCACGTCGAACACATGCGAACTGAACTTGCCAGGGGGCACGGTGGAGCTCAAGTCACCCTGCCCGGAGGCATACGATTTGTGATGCAAAGCGACCACGTGCTCCTCACCCGCCGGCCATCACCAGGGCCTTCCACACCCTACTGCTTCCCGCTCCATAGGGACGGGAAGAACTCTCTAGAGCCCATTGGCTGGCGCTTTGAGCTAACTCTTCTCGAGGGCAGCCATCCCGACCCTGCGGATCACTTGGAAGCGCGGATCGATTCCGCTACAATAGTCGAGCCCTTGTACGCGCGCAATTGGCGTCGGGGTGATCGCTTCAGGCCGCTGGGTTTGGGAGGCACCAAGAAGTTGCAAGACTACTTCGTCGATGCGAAGATCCCACGTGGAGAACGCGACCGGATCTCACTAGTCTGTGACCAAGAGGGGATTCTTTGGGTCGTCGGATGGTGCGTGAGTGAACGGTGCCGGGTCACTCCACAAACCCTTCAGACTCTATGTATTCGAGCAATACCCTTGAAGGAGGAGTAAGGATTCCATCGTGCTTTCCATTCTGATTACACTGCTCGTTTTTGTCTTTACGATCAGCCTGCTGGTCTTCATTCATGAAGGAGGCCATTACCTGGCGGCCAAATGGGCCCGGGTCTGGGTGCATGAGTTTGCCATCGGCTTCGGACCTGCCATCTGGCGCCGCAAGTGGGGAGAGACGCAATACGCCTTACGCCTTCTGCCGCTGGGCGGCTTCGTGCGCCTGGCGGGGGAAGACGCTCAAAGCGAGGAAGATCAACAAGTCCCGTCGGATCGACTCTTCACAGCGAAATCACCTCTGGCTCGCATGGGGATCGTCTTTGCTGGACCGCTCGCGAACATTGTCGTTGCGGTATTGTTGATGATCGCCCACACGGGCATCTTTGGGGTGCCCTATGTGCTGATCAAAGAGGTGAACGCAGCTTCACCCGCGCAGGGCATCCTGCAGAGCGGCGATAGGATCGTTCAGCTGAACGGACAAGACCTCTACTTCACGGGGCAGCTTCAACAGATCGTCCAAGAGTCCGAGGGGCGTCCGGTGGCAGCCATCGTCGAGCGACAGGGGGAGCAGTTGACAATGACCCTCACCCCGTACTTCGATCCATCGTTGGAGATGTATCTCATCGGCATTGTGCCGCAGGAGGCCCATCGCAAATCTCAGGGTGTCATAGAGAGCGTCTCCATCGGGTTTAAGCGTATTGTTGACTTGCTGGTGCGGCTCTATAGTGGGATCAAGCAGGTGATCACGGGAAAGACGAGTGCGGGTGAGGCATTTCGTGGGCCGGTGGGCATCGCCAATATCTTGGGCTGGAGCATCATGCAAGGGCTCTATCAATTCTTCCTCATGGTGGCTCTGCTTAATCTGGTCTTGGGGGTTTTCAATTTGATCCCGTTCCCGGCGCTGGATGGCAGTCGTATCGTCTTTGCGCTATATGAAATGGTGCGGGGGAAACCCATACCGGCTGAGCAGGAGGGCTGGATTCATTATGTGGGGTTCATCATCTTGATGGGCTTAATCGTCTTGATCACGTGGCAAGATATTCAGAGGCTCTTCCGTGGAGAGCTCTAGTTTACAGTAAGAAGTTGACAGTGCCAGAGGCGCTCGTTATCATGCAACGCGTTTTTTGGGAGATCGTCTAACGGTAGGACGACGGGCTCTGGACCCGTTAGTGGGGGTTCGAATCCTCCTCTCCCAGCCCGCTCCTACTCTAGTTCCTGGACTCGCATTACTCTGCGCTCTTGCCGTTAGCCTGAAAATTGAATCCGAGAAAGCCTTGCTGCTAAGCTTAGACACAAGTCTTTCACGGAGTCAAGAGGGCCTCCTGCGCTAATTTGGGGATGGAGACAGGGGAGAGAGTCTGGAAGCCCCAGAGAAGCAATCTCCCCAGGGTGGCGAACCACTCCTTCACCTCCGTGACCGTCTGGATCAGGCTCCATCCCCACTTTTGCCGAACCTCTCCCCAGCGCGGCTTCTCTCCCAGCAACTGCTTACCCCAGCGGGTCAGCCCTGCCAGCACATAGGCCAACAGCACCAACTCCACCCAACGGGAGAGACTCTGTTCCCCCCGGCAGCGGCAGTCTCCCAATCCGAACTGTTCCTTGAGCATCCTGAACATCACTTCGATGCCCCAGCGGCCTCTGAGGTGCCGCAGGATCTGCTGCCTGCTCAACGACAGGTCGGTACAGATGACCGTCCGGCGTCCCTTGCCCCGTCCGCGATGGACGACCACCACCGGAACCTCCAGCCCTTGCAGATATGCGATCGTCTCCTCTGGTACATCCCAGGCCCGTCGCCCATCGGAAAGCCTCCGGTTCTTCTTCACCCAACCGATGACTGTGAATCCACGGGCTACCGCGGCCCGGATCACCTCGGTGCAGCAATAGACACTGTCCATCAACACGA
>JBBIPG010000022.1:0-31380 GCA_037442925.1 Candidatus Fraserbacteria bacterium
TTTTTACATGAGGCAACGATCCCGTTTGGAGTACTTTTTTGATGAGGCAATTCGTAGTATTGATATTATGGCATGGAAGTGGTATAATACCGTCCGAGAGGAGAATCAGCCTGAATGACGCGGCATACAGCAAGCACTGAAAAAGTCACGCTTTCCTTCCCCAGCGATCTGGTAAGGAAAGTCAAGGAGAGGGCTCCGAAAGGAGAGGTAAGCCGCTTTGTGGCGGAGGCAGTACGCGAAAAACTAGAGGCGGAAGAGCGAGCCAGACTGAGAGAAGAGCTGAAAGAGGGCTATCTGGCTCGGGCTGCTGCACACAAAGAGTTGGCGCAAGAGTTCTACGAAGCAGAAGAGGAAGCGTACTCCAATTCCCTGCCATCCGCTAATCCGTTCTCTTTATCGCGTTGACAGATCACTTGCTCCAACAGCTGCTTTCAATCCAAGAGAAAAGTTAACGGTACGTCTTCTCCTTCCTCAAGCGGATCGAAACGATATACACGACCTTCGCTTCATGGAGAAGAACAAGAAAGATGCGGTAACGTCCTACCGCTTTGCGATACACCCCTTTCCATTGCTTGCCTTTGAGGGGCTTCACGTTGCCGAGGAGGGGATTCTCCTTCATCCGTTCTAGGGCACGCTTGATCATCGCTTGTTGATCGCGGGGGAGCCCTGCCAGTTGCTCCTCAGCCTCGGGGGAGAGGCGAACGGTCCAGGACAGCATGAAAGTGGCTACAGTTTGAGTCTCTTCTTGAGTTCGTCCCAATCCACGTACTCGCCACGCTTGAGTTGTTCGAGCCCTCGCTTGATGCTAGCCTCATCCTCAGGGGTGAGCACATCCTCGGAATCCACGACCTTCTTTGGCTTGATGAGCACGGCTCCTTTAGCTCGTTTCACTTCGACAAAGTCTCCTTCGTGTAGATCCAACTCGTCGCAGATCTCTTTGGGGATCACGACTTGGCGGCGCTTGCCGAGCTTACCGATAGGCATTGCCATCCTCCTCGATTGTATGAGGTCTCATTCAGCATACATTCTGACTATCAGATTTAGATTAGCAGGTTCACGCCGTATGTCAAGGGCGATGGGACCTGGTACCTCTCTAGTTTGGATGCTTCTTGGCGGGAATCTGTCAACGGATGAGAGGAACGGATTAGCGGATGGCAGTGAGCTGCACGATCCGTTAATCCGCTTGCTATCCGTTGACAGACCCCCTTGACAAGTATACTTTTGTATGCTATACTTATGTTCGCAATGAACAGAGAGCTGACGGAGAAACAGCGTGAGATTTTGAAATTCATCGTCGATCGCATCGAGGAGCGGGGAGCCCCGCCGACGATGAGGGAGATCGCAGGGCGATTTGGGTTTGCCTCGCCCGCCAGCGTCAAGGGCCATCTGGAAGCTTTGGAGAAGAAGGGCTTCATCCAGAGGCGTGAGTGGACGGCCCGCGGGATCGAGCTGGTCAAGGAGCGCATTGGAAGACTCTTCTGGGAGCGCGAGGGGATTCCGCTGGTGGGGCGGGTCGCCGCCGGACAGCCCATCTTGGCCGAGGAGAACATCGAAGAGGTGCTCAAGCTCGAAGGTCTCTTCCCTGTGGATCAGGGGTTATTCGCGTTGCGCGTTAAGGGCGATAGCATGTTGGAAGCGGGCATCTTGGAGGGAGACATCTTGATTGTGCGCCCGCAGCCCACAGCGGAGATCGGCGATATCGTCGTGGCCATTTTGGGAGAGGAAGGGACGGTGAAGCGCTTCGGCCGAGCCGGAGATCATATTCGCCTGGAGCCGGCCAATAGAAACTACTTGCCGATCGTCACGCGCGAGGCCCGCATTGTGGGCGTCGTCGTGGGGGTTATCCGTCGCCTACGTTCCAAGCTCAGCACTCATCATTAAAGGAGGAATTCATTGTATGGGCAAAGCAGAAGTGTTGCAGGGCGTACTCGATCAGATTCGCAAGCGCTATGGGGAAGGTTCCATCATGTGGCTGGGGGAGTCCGGTCGTCTCGACGTGGAGACGATGCCCACCGGTTCCTTGGGGTTGGACATCGCTCTAGGGATCGGAGGTGTGCCCCGAGGGCGCATGGTGGAGATCTTCGGCCCGGAGTCTTCCGGCAAGACCACCTTGGCGCTGCATCTCATTGCCGAAGCCCAGAAACGGGGAGGGACGGCAGCCTTCGTGGACGCCGAGCACGCGCTCGATCCCAATTATGCGCGGGCGATTGGCATCGATCTCGATCAACTCTTGCTCAGCCAGCCCAACTCCGGCGAGCAGGCTCTAGAGATCACGGAACAGCTCGTCCGCAGCGGGGCTGTCGATATGGTCGTCATCGACTCGGTGGCTGCTCTGGTTCCGGAGGCCGAGATCGCCGGGGCCATGGGAGATGCGCAAGTGGGTCTGCAAGCGCGTCTCATGAGCCAGGCGATGCGCAAGCTCACAAGTGCCGTCGGGACTTCCAAGACCACGGTCGTCTTCATCAATCAGATCCGTTCCATGATCAGTTCTGGGCCTTGGGGTCCCTCGACGACCACGACCGGGGGGCTGGCTCTCAAGTTCTATGCCTCGCTGCGCTTGGAGATCCGTCGGATCGGGAGCGTCGAAGACGGAGCTGGCAACGACAAGCTCAAAATCGGCAACGAGACGATCATCAAGGTCGTCAAGAACAAGCTGGCTCCTCCGTTCCGTGAGGCCAAGGTGGACATCATCTATGGCAAGGGGATCGTCCGCTCGCGGGAGCTGGTCCACTTGGGTGAAGAGCTAGGCATCATCAAGAAGAGCGGGGCGTGGTATTCATTTGATGGCACTCAGCTCGGGCAGGGACTCGCGAACACCGCGGCATTTCTCGAGGAGAAGCCCGACATTGCTGCTCAAATCGAGCGAGCCATCCGAGAGAAGACCGGATTGACCCGCTCAGAGCCCAGCTCTAACGGCAAGGAAGCAAAACCCGAAATGAAAGCGGAGGCCCAGCCCAAGCGCGGCAAGGCCGCTGCTACCGTGGCATGAGCAATAATATAAGAGAGGGCTAGGAGGCAGGAGTGGGGAGCAATTCAGCGCGGAAGGAGGTTCATCCCCCACAAAGATAGAGCTTCCTACTCCTGCCTTGGACCATCTGTCTGCCAACGGATGGTTTCATCTGCTAATCCGCTCATGCAGGCCATGCCCGCCTGGGCAGGGAAGTAATCCAATGATCGCGCAAGGAGGTAGCTGACATGCCGGACACAAAGCAACTAGCTCAGCAGGTCGCGTGGGTGGCAGGTGGTCTCGTGAGCGGGATTTCCTTTGTTCCCAAGGAGAAGCGGAGTTGGAAACCAGCCGCGACATCACGCAGTGCTCAGGACATTTTGGCCCATGCCACGTATTGGAACCTGTACTTTACGCGGTTCCTACGCGGCGAAGGGGCGTGGGATGTGGCTGAAGATGCATGGACGCGCTCGACCAAAGAACTTAAAGACTCGGAGCAGGCCCAGAAGCTGACAGAGAAGAGCAATAGAGAATTCGTGGCTGCCATTGAGAAGTTGTCCACTAAGGATCTAGAGAAGGAAGTGGAGCTACCTTGGGGCCAGCGGACGCTCTATCAGGTCATCCTCGATAACTTCTGGCACATCACATATCACGTGGGGCAGCTCAATTACATTCAGACGCAGCTGGGCGACACGGAGGATCATAGTTTATAGAACCTCTCACCAAATGATGTGGGGCTTCCTCTCCCCGCACGGGCGCACACGAGCGAAGCCCCACATCACCTTCCAGCGAAGAGCCCATCAAAGTTGTATGATAATGACCGCCAATGAGCAAATCCCTTCACTATCCATCAGGTCAGCTCTTGAGAGCCTTCAAGATTCGCTGGGCCAAAGGGCGAGGTAGACCGGGAACCTCCAGCAACTCCTCTAGGCACGCCTCTTGAATCTTCTTCACCGAGCCAAAGCGCTGGATTAAGAGCTTCTTGCGTGTAGGGCCAAGACCGGGGATGTCATCTAAGAGGGATTTCACAGTGCGCTTCTGGCGCAATGTGCGATGATATGCCAAGGCAAAGCGATGGGCCTCATCGCGCACGCGCTGGAGGAGCTGCAAGGCGGGCGAGCTGCGGGGCAAGACGATGGGCTCATCTCTGCCTTCTGTAAAGATGTGCTCGAACTCCTTGGCCAGCGCCAGTGTGGGAATCTTCTCCAGCCTCAACTCTCTCATCACCTGACAGGCAGCAGCCAGCTGACCCTTCCCGCCGTCGATGAGGATGAGATCGGGGAAGGGCAGAAACCGCTTGTCGCCTGCCAGCGCACGCTCCAGCCGTCGACGTATGATCTCGGCCATCATGGCGAAATCATCCGGGCCTTGCACGCTCGTAATTCCAAAGCGGCGATACTCTGACTTCTTGGGTTGGCCATCCTCGAAGACAACCATAGATCCAACAGGATCGGCGCCCTGAATGTTCGAGATATCAAAGCCCTCAATCCTTCGGGGGCAAGAAGCCCACGGCAAGATCTTCTGGAGTTCTTGTAGCACCTCTTCGCCCTCTGCCGGCTGCTGTCTTTGACATGACTCTTCTTCTTTGAGTGCCAGCTCTGCATTTCGTAGAACCATCTTGACGAGATGGCTCTTGGACCCGCGCTGGGGGACGATCAACCGCACGCGGCTTCCGCGGCGTTCGCTGAGCCAGCCCTCGATCATAGAACTCTCTTCGATCTCTCGCTGTAGCAGGATCTCTTTGGGAATGAACGCAGCGCTTGCGTAGTATTGCTTGACGAACGCTGTGAGAATCTCTTTCAGGTCAGCGGAACCCGCTGTCTCTACCCAGAACTGCTCACGTCCTACCAACTTCCCACCTCGGATGAAGAAGACCTGAACCGAACAGAGATCATTTTCTTGATAGACCCCGATGGCATCACGATCCATCCCCTTGGGATCGACGGCCTTTCGCGCACTCAGCAGGCGTTCGAGCCTGTGGATGCGATCGCGGAGCCGAGCAGCCCTCTCGAACTCGAGTCTTTGAGATGCCTCTTCCATCTCTTGTTGCAGCTGGGGCAAGAGCTGTTCATGCTGGCCGCCTAAGAAGAGGGCGGCCTGCTCAACGAGAGACCTGTAGGAACCCGGATCAATCCATCCTACGCAGGGGGCATCGCAAAGCCCAATATAGTGATCGAGGCAGGGACGCTGACGTAGAGGCTTATCGCGAATGTCGAGGGTGCAGGTCCTGATGCGGAAGATCTGCTGAATCACACGGCTCGCTTCGCGCATGGCAAATGTGTTCGTATAGGGCCCAAAGTATCGTGCGCCGCGTTGCACGTCCTTCTCGATGCGGCGCTCGATCACAAGACGCGGGAATTTCTCTGCCGTCAGCTTCAGATACGGATAGCGTTTGTCGTCGCGGAGTCTCACATTGAAGCGCGGCTGATGTTTCTTGATCAATGTGTCTTCGAGGATCAGCGCTTCGCGCTCGGAAGGGGTTGCGATGAACTCGAAATCCGCGATCTCATTCACCAGGCTGCGCCTCTTATGATCGAGATGGCGTGAGGCGTGAAAATACGAGCGGACCCTATTGCGCAGCGAAGAAGCCTTGCCTACGTAGAGGATGTCTCCGTGGGCGTCCTTCATGAGATAGACGCCCGGCTCGGCAGGCAGGAGCTTCAGTCTTTGACGGAGGTTGGGCATGTCCACTCCCAGCTCAACACATTCTACTTTCGCGTGGGGTTAAGATGTTGATCGAGCCAATCGCCGATGCGTTGCAGGCGATCCAGACGTAGATCCGGAGGACCCATGCGCGAGAGGCCGTGGCTGGTCTCTTGCGGGTAGCGCACAAATACGACTTCCTTCTTCAGTCGCTTGAGTGCCGTAAAGAGCTGCTCGGCCTGCTCGATGGGGCACCTCAAATCTCCTTCACTGTGGATGATCAGCACAGGCGTCTTGACGTTGGCCACATAGCTGAGCGGTGATTGCTGCAAGAGTTTCTGGGGTTGTGCCCAAGGATTCCCGGCCCAGTAGCCATCAGAACTGAATGCGAAGTCGCACGTCCCGAACATGCTTTGCATGTTCACAACGCTACGATCGGTGACCGCACACCGGAAGCGATCTGTATGGCCGATGATCCAGTTCGTCATGTACCCGCCGTAGCTGCCTCCAGCCACGGCCAGCCGCTTATTGTCTATAAAGGGCAGTTTGATGGCGTGGTCTACGGCAGCCATCAAGTCTTTATAATCAACGTTGCCCCAATCTCCGCGGATGCAGCGGGCGAAATCTTCCGAGTAGCCCATGCTGCCGCGCGGATTCGTGTAGAGCACCACATAGCCGCGGGCGGCGTGCCACTGGAACTCGTGGAAGAAGGTGTTGCCGTACTGTGCGTGCGGCCCACCGTGGATGTAGAGCAGCAAGGGGTATCTCCGCTTGGGGTTGAAGTCGGGTGGCTTGAGCAGCCAGCCTTGGATCTTCTCGCCATCGAAGCTCTTGACCCAAAGCTCCTCTGGCACGCTCAGCTTCACTTGGTCAAGCCAGTCACGATTAAACTGTGTGAGCTGTTTGAGTGCAACGTGCTTTGTCTTCCCCATTTGTAGAGTGCCTACATACAGCTCTGCCAGCTGAGTGGGGCGCGCCAGGGTCATCGCGAACGTTGTGCCCTTACGATCGGCGCTCACGGACGTGAGCTCAAAGGCACCTTCCATCAACGCAACGGGTTTTCTGTCTTTGAGGGACACGCCGTACAAGTGGCAGCTGCCGCAATCGCTCACGGGGAAATACACATACGCGCTATCGGCGGACCAGATGGGGTCTACGCTCTCGGCGTGAGCCTCGCGTGCGTCGCTGAGCGTCTGGTTTCCCACCGTGCGGTCAAGAGACTCTGTCAAGCAGCGGGCGTCGCCACCTTTGGGGGAGACAAGCCAGATCCGATCATGGCGCGGGACCCAGGGGTCTTCCTCGCTCTCTTGGCCGGTGTAGGCAATCCAACGACCATCCGGGGACCAAGACAGACCGCTCTTGTAGCCGGGAGGTGTCTCAATGTTATGGAGCTTCCCACCTTGAGATGAGATCCACCAGATGTCCATCTTGTAGGGCGTCTCATCAGGATCATCGCTACGGTTCGAGATGAAGGCAATTCTCTTGCCATCGGGCGACCAACTGGGATGCTCGTCGTCGTAGTCGCCGTCCGTGAGTGGCTTGGCTTCTCCCGTCTTTGCACTGCAGATCCAGATGTGCTGACGGGTATCTATGAAACCGGCACCATCCAGCTTGTACCACAGGCGGGTGATCAGGCGGGGTGGATTGGATTTGCCCGATTCCTCTCTCTTCTTGCGAGCCTCTTGCGTCCAATCGGGATGGCTGGGCCGAAAGCAGAACGCGAGTTTCTTGCCATCGGGCGACCACGCGAGTGAGCTGATGCCTCCTTGGTCGAGCCGCGTCAGAGGACGAGCTTCTCCACCGTCTATAGGCATGACCCAGATCTGTGACCGTTTCTCGTGGGTGCGAAGGAACGCGATCTGCTTTCCGTCGGGAGACCAGCGCGGATTGCCATCGGCCACCTCGCCGAACGTGAACTGCCTCGTGGCTCGACTCTTGAGATCAACGAGCCAAAGGTGCGACCAGTACTTGTTCTTCTCTTTGTCAATCACTTTGAGAACCAGAACCGCCCGTCGTCCATCGGGGCTGAGCTGGGCATCGCCAGCGAACTGAAACTCCAGCAAGTCCTCGTGCGTCGCTAGACGCTTTGGCATGAAACCTTCCTCCTTCAGTGAAGTGATTTCTCGTAGACGCGATAGACCTTCGTGACGTTGCCGCCAATGAGTTCAAGGGCACGGTTCATCGGGTGATTGTCTTCCAGCACCCAAGAACACTCGCATGTCTTATACCGTGGCAGTGACAGGCCAGCGCGAAGCATCTCCAGATAGAGTAGCGCATCCACTCCGCGCTTGCGATACTGCCGCTTGATACCCAACGTAATGACTCTCAAGCCATCGATGCGCTGTGCGTTCCAAAGGAGTTTTATGATTCCAAACGGGAGGAGTCGGCCCTTGATCGCACGGAGTGCCTGATTGAAATCGGGTAAAGCCAAGCCGAACCCGATGGGTTCCGTCCCCAGCTCGACGATCTTGGCCAGCTGTGGGACCACGATTTGCTTCAACTGCTCGGCCTGAGCCATGAACTCTTTCTCTGTCAAGGGGACGAAACCCCAATTTCGTTCCCAGGCTTCGTTGTAGATCTCCATGAGCCGCCTCAGTTCGCCAGGGAAGTCTCTCAAGTCCGCATTTCGTATGGTGACCCCCAGACGGCGCGCCCGTTGGCTAATGGACTCCAGGCGGGGTTCGAGTTCCTTGATTCGCCTGCGAAATTCATCATCGAGCAGCAGGGTGTACGCCCACAAGTCTTTCGCTTTCGCGAAGCCGCAGCCCTCGATCAACTCCGCGTAGTGAGGGGGATTATAGGGCATCATGAGAGCCGGCTGAGAGTGGAAGCCCTCGATGAGCAGACCGCTTTCTCCGTTGCTGTTGAAACTGAAAGGACCACGGATCTGGGCCATCCCGCGCGCTTTCAGCCAGTCTTCTGCTGCTCCCAAGAGCGTCTCGGCCACCTCTCTCTGAGGCGCGACTTCAAAGAAGCCAAAAAAGCCCGTACTCTCTCCATGGAACTCGTTGTGGAGTCTGTCGATGTGAGCGGAAATCCTCCCTACTGGTTTCCCTTCGTGAAGAGCGAGAAAGAGTTGCACCTCTGCGTGCTCGAAGAATGGGTTCCTAGAAGGATCGAAGCGCTTCTTCTCTTCCATGAGAAGCGGAGCCACCCAGCGGGGGTCTTCCCGATAGAGCTGCCACGGCAGGTGAATGAACTGCCGAAGCTCGTTCGGGCTCTGCACGGGAATGATCCTTACGTTCACGGAGATTCTTTCCTCACGGCGCATGGTAGCAGAAGCTCCCCTTACAACTCAATCATGGTGCACAGTTTGCGCTCAAAACAGCCGTAAGATTCCCAGGGTGCTGAGCGTGACGACCACTCCTGCAATGGCTACTCCTGCTCCAATCAACAGCAAAGCCTGCCGCAACGCAATCCCAAAGAGAAAGGCGATCAAGCAGCCTGTCCAGGCTCCCGTCATGGGTAGAGGTACAGCAACAAAAGCCACGAGAGCCACCGCTCCCCACCGCGCGTATGCACCGCTGAACCGGCGACGCGTGCGGGCAAAGAGCCAGTTCAGGATCTTCGCAGACACCCCCACCCGGCTGAGTAGCCTAAAGAGCATCTTAAGCGAAGGCAAGAGCAAAAACACAGGAATTAGATTCCCGATAACTCCCAAAAGATACGCCACGATGGGAGGCATCTGATAATGCACGAGTGCCAAGGGGATGGCGCCGCGCAACTCACTGATCGGCAGTGCCGCGACCCCCATGACGATCAATGCGTTCGCAACAAAAGAGGAATCCAAGATGTTGCTATTATAAATGAGGCACTCGGGGAGCTACGAGCCGTGGCTTCACCCTTCCACGAGCTCGATCAATACGCCTCCGAAGCTCTTTGGATGTAGAAATGCCACTCGATGCCCCCCAAAGCCTGTGCGAGGCTTCTCATCAAGCAACTGTACCCCCTGAGCTTTGAGTGTTGAGAGCGCTTGATCGAGGTCTTCCACAGCGAACGCAAGATGATGAAGCCCTTCACCTCGTCTCTCCAAGAACTTCTGAATGGGACCCTCACCCAAGGGTTGAAGGAATTCGAGCTTGACCTCACCGGCAGGAATCATGCTGATGGCCACTTGGAACTCTTCCACGATCCCGCGTTCCGTCTCTTTGAGCCCCAATGCCCGAAAGCGCTCTACAGCCTCTTCGAGTTCTTTGATGGCAATGCCTATGTGATGCAGTTTCATAGTGTCATCGGCTCGCGGTACGTCCCAAACTCTCCCCGAAAGACATCACAGATTTCCCCCACTGTGGCATACGCCCGTACCGCTTCCAGAATATAGGGCAGCAAGTTTTCCTTTGTTTGGGCCACGTCTTGCAACTGTTGCAGAGATCGTTGCACGCGAGCTGCATCCCGCTTCTTCTTCAGTTCTTTGAGTTTCGTACTCTGGCGCTCTCGCACTCCTGATGGGACTCTTGCGATCACGGGTGGCGAAGCCTCACGCGTGGCAAAACGATTCACTCCCACAATCAGGCGCTCTTCGGCTTCGATCTCTCTTTGTTTGCGATAGGCGCTCTCCTCGATCTCCCGCTGGACGTAGCCCATCTCGATGGCACGAGGCATCCCGCCCATCTTGTCCATTCGTTGAAGGTATCGCTCTGCCTTCCGTTCGAGTTCATCTGTCAGCCATTCGAGATAGTACGAGCCACCCAATGGATCGATTGTGTCCGCCACGCCAGACTCTTCCGCTATGATCTGTTGGGTCCTCAAGGCAACCAGCACCGCTTGCGCGCTGGGCAATGCCAACGCTTCGTCGTACGAATTGGTGTGAAGAGATTGTGTTCCCCCTAGCACGGCCGCCAGTGCCTCGAGCGTTGTACGCACGATGTTGTTCATCGGCTGCTGGGCTGTGAGCGTGGAGCCTGCGGTCTGGGTATGAAAGCGCAGCAGGAGTGATTCTTTCTTCTTCGCCCCAAAGCGCTCTTTCATAATCCGGGCCCACAATCGGCGGGCAGCCCGGAACTTGGCGATCTCCTCGAAGAAGTGGCGATCACACGAGAAGAAGAACGAGAGTCGGGAGGCAAACGCATCCACGTTCACGCCGCGTTGCAAGACGGCCTCGATATAAGCTATGGCGTTGGCGAAGGTGAAGGCGATCTCTTGAACCGCTGTGGCCCCGGCCTCCCTCATGTGATAGCCGCTCACGGAGATGGGGTTCCACCGCGGCAGGTGCTCGGCACAATACAAGATCGTGTCCGTGGCCAGTCTCAGGGAGAAATCCGGCGGGAAGATGTACGTCTTGCGCGCGATGTATTCTTTGAGAATGTCATTCTGCACCGTGCCCGATAATTGCTCGGGCGGTATACCCTGCTCTTCTGCCAGAGCGATGTACATGGCCAGAAGAATCGCCGCGGGGGAGTTGATCGTCATCGAGGTCGAAATCTTCTCTAGGGGAATGCCCGCAAATAAACGCTCCATGTCGGCGAGCGAGGAGATGGCAACCCCAGCTTTGCCCACTTCCCCTTCAGCCAGGGGGTGATCGGAGTCATAGCCCATCTGAGTGGGCAGATCAAACGCCACCGAGAGTCCCATCTGACCTTGCGAGATGAGGTAGCGATAGCGTTCGTTCGTCTCTTCGGCCGTGCCGAACCCAGCATATTGGCGCATCGTCCAGAGTCGGCCCCGGTACATGGTAGGGTAGATGCCGCGCGCGAAGGGATACTCGCCCGGAAGACCCAGCCGGGCTGGCTCATCGCACTCTGAAAGATCTTCTGGGCTGTAGTAGGGCCTAAGTTCGATCTGCGAATCCGTGGTGAAGCTCTTCTTCCGCTCACTCATTACGAAGACACCTCCGCGTGATCCGGGCGGATCACGCAAAGAAGCTGACCACGGCTCACTTCGCGCCCCGCATCCACAGCAATCTTCTCGATGGTGCCATCGCAAGGAGCGCGTATTTCGTTCTCCATCTTCATGGCCTCCATCACGAGAAGGCCATCTCCCTTCCTCACCCTCTGGCCCTCTTCCACCTCGACTTTGACAATCAACCCCGGCATGTACGCGGCCACTATCTCCTCATCCGCCTTCGCCATGGAATGCTGCCGCAGGTGCTGCCGGAGCCTCTGCACGGAAGAGAGAGCCAGATCCACGGGATACGCCTGGCCATGCCAGTGAATGACATAGCCTGTTCCTTGCCCGGTCAACCAGAGGGGGACCCTTCGATGGCCGTACATGAGCGTATGAAACCCGCTGGTCGAGTGCTGATGGAGCTCGACAGGCACCCTCTTCGCGCCCACGCTGGCCCAGATCTTCCCCTCCTGGTACACAAGCTCTACCTCGATGGATCTCCCAGCGACATTCACAGTGTACCTCATGAAGTCCACTTCCAGCGTTCTTCCTGTTCTCTGGCTGTCAAGCCCTGTGAAGACATCAATTCCCGCATCTGTGCGGCACGTTTGAGGGCGGCGGCCACAGCCAGCATCTCGACCTGTTCGGGTGAGATCCCACACAATAACAACCGGCTTACAAAACCTGTCGTGTAGCTTCCGCTCTGGAATTCATCGCTGGAAAGGGCCTGGAGATGAAAACCGACTGTGGTTGTGATCCCAGCGATGAGCGTCTCTTGAAGAGCGCTACGCATGCGCAGAAGAGCACTGGGTCGGTCTCGATGCCAGACGATTACCTTCATAAGCAGAGGATCATAATGAGGGCTGATCAAGTCCCCACGCGCGATCCCGCTATCTACTCGCACTCCCGGGCCCGAGGGCAACACCAATTCCTCGATCTGACCCGTGGAAGGCAGGAAGTCTCGCTCGAAGTCCTCTGCATAGATGCGGCATTCCAGAGCTGCCCCCCGAGGGTGGATCTCTCGTTGGCTGAAGGCCAGCTTCTCACCCGATGCAATTCGGATCTGCTCCTGGACGAGATCAACCCCTGTGGTCATCTCGGTGATGGGGTGTTCTACTTGGATGCGCGTGTTCATCTCCAAGAAGTAATAGCGTTCTTCGTCCGCATCGTAGATGAACTCGACTGTGCCCGCACTACGATAGTCGCAAGCTTGGGCAATAGAGACGGCTGCCTCTCCCATTTCCTCTCGCAGCCTGTCGCCCAGCAGCGGAGCGGGAGTCTCCTCAATGAGCTTTTGATACCGCCGCTGCACAGAGCATTCTCGCTCGTAAAGATGTATGACATTGCCGCGACCGTCTCCGAGCACTTGCACTTCGATATGCTTGGCGTTGGGAATGAATCGTTCGAGATAGACCGAAGGATCACCGAAGCTCTTCTGCACTTCCGACATGCTGCGCTCAAAGGAGTCTTTCAGTTCGCTCTCGCTTGATACGAGCCGCATGCCCTTGCCGCCTCCACCGGCAGCCGCCTTGATCAAAAGAGGGTAGCCGATCTCTTTGGCCGCTTTCTTGGCTTCCTGGAGGGTAGCGATCTTCTCGTAGACACCGGGTACGGTAGGCACACCCTGATGTCTGGCGGTTTGGCGAGCGGCGAGCTTGTCGCCCATAAGGCGCATCGCCTGTGGCTGTGGACCGATGAAGATCAGATCATTCTTCTCGACAAGCTCGGCGAAATCCGCGTTTTCGGCCAAGAACCCATAGCCGGGGTGAACGGCATCGCACTCTGCCCGTTTGGCGATCTCTATGAGCTTGTCTGCGTTCAAGTAGCTTTCCGAAGCAGGGGGCGGTCCGAGATAGTGTGCTTCATCTGCAAGACGAGTGTGAAGTGCCCATGGATCGGCTTCGGAATACACGGCTGCTGTTTCTATGCCGAGCTCGCGGCAAGCCCGAATGATTCTCACCGCGATCTCGCCGCGATTGGCGATGAGAACTTTTCTAATGGGCGCACGAGTTCTTTTCGTCACGCACCCATTCTAATCTCCGCTTTTGCCGGGTACAAGAATCGGCCAACGGATAGTCAGCGGGCAATTCGGCCATTGACAGAGAGCTGCAACCTGATAAACTGATGATCAGTACATGGCGCTTTCAATACTCCTCACAGGGAGGAACGTATGCCTATAGTCAAGGTGATGAAGCACCGGCAGGTCGCTATCCCGAAAGAGCTCTTTGAGAAACTCAAACTCGAAGTGGGCGACTACCTCGAGGTGAAGATTGAGAAGGGCAAGCTCGTGTATGTGCCTAAAGAGTTGGTTGACCGTCAGGCAGCACAGGCGATTGAGGAGGCGTTCGAGGACATCAAGGCGGGGAGAGTAGCGGGACCTTTCAAGTCGGCAGAAGAACTGATTGAATCTCTAAGAAAACCAAGGGGTGGGCGAGTACCTGTCGCGGCTGCACCGCTATTTTAACACGCGCAAACTCAAACGGTAGTCCTCACGTCGTATTGGTTGAGTGGATCTGGGTTGTGGCATCAGGCCCTCAAAGCGAATCTGATAACCTTCGTAGGTGACCTCCCGAGGCTCTACATTGGAGTTGAGAGTCAAGATTTGCGCGGCTCTATTCTCTTGCTTGACTTCGAGGGAGACTTTCGCGTTGCCTGCCCAAACGCAGACCACATCAACGGGGCAACGTGAGTCCTCTAAGACCTCTTTGGACGTGATGAAAAGACCGACACTAGATAATCGCCCTGTTTGCCCAATGGAAATCTGAAAGACTTGGCCTAGCTGAACATCCACAGTAGGCAACGGAAACAATCCCAAGAGGTCGCAACTCCCTGAGGGTAAGAGCGCCAACATAAACAGACCGAGCGCAACGAAGCGGTGATTCGAGTTCAGCACATGATCCTCCTCTATTTAAAGTCCCAGTTGATCCGAGATCCCTTGCATGGCCGAAAGCACTGTCTGAATGTGATCGTCAAGCGGAACGCCCAGCTCTTGAGCGCCTCGTTCGATGTCCTCGCGGTTCACCCCACGTGCAAAAGACTTATCACTCCATTTCTTTTTGACAGAATCCACCGTGACTTCGGCCAATCTCTTCGAGGGCCTCACCAGTGCGACTGCCACGATCAAACCTGTCAGCTCATCACAAGCATAGAGGGCTTTGGCCATCAGCGACTGCCGAGGCACACCACAATAGTCCGCGTGGCCTAAGATCGCCTGGCAGATGTCATCTGAGTAGCCCTTGCCCCGTAAGAGTTCCACTCCCCAGCAAGGGTGTCCCTGCGTGGGATGATGCTCGGAATTGGGGTACTTCTCGTAATCAAAATCGTGCAAGAGCCCGGTGATGGCCCATTGCTCTTCGTCACCGTTGAATTTGCGCGCGTAGGCCCGCATGGCCGCTTCCACAGCCAGCATGTGCTTGATGAGATTTTGATTCTTCGTGTGCTCTTCCACGAGCTTGAGGGCTTCCGCTCGATTCACAGCATCCGCCTCCTTCATAAATCTAGGGCTTTCTGCCCCTGAAATTCTACGCGTGGGTGGGCTGCGGCTTTGCTGGCAAGATGGGCTCGGTGGATGGGCTCCGGCAGCCGTTGATGGGAAAGCTGCAGCACCAGCTTGACGGCTGTATCGAGATCTATGCCGTGGCCAATAGAGACGAAGACGGGATCTGCCCGTTCGCGAGTCTTCACGGCCGCTCCGATCGTCTCATTGTTCTTCGGATCGATCACCCAGCGCACCTCTTTCGGGTTCATATTCTTAAGATCCACTTTTCCATAAAGCAGCGATTTCGTGACCCCAACGGTGGGCACATCAAGCAATACGCCCAAATGAGATGCAATCCCCACATGTCGCGGGTGCAAGATCCCACTCCCGTCGACCAGGATGACGTCCGCCAGTTTCTTCGTAGATTGAAGATGTTCCAGAAGAGGCAGCAACACCGGCAGCTCTCGAAAGGCAAGATAACTCGGAATGTAGGGAAATGAAACATCTACTCGCATGCTTTCACTCATCAAGAGTCTTTCGCTGGCGAGATCCATGCCGATGTACGCTCCGACTCCTACCCACGGACCATCATATGAGAGGTCCACGCCCCCCACAGTTTGATACTCGCGCCGAAGAGGTTCCCGAGCCACGCGCTCCGAAAGTTCCTCTTGGAGTTTTCTCAACCGGCTGAGTGGCTTACTCGTCTCGAACTGATAGAACACGTATTCCTCAAAGTTCTCGATGCAGCCGTTCTGGATAGGGATGCCGTCCGCTTGGAGTTTGGCGATCTTAGCTGCTGTGCCACCGGGTGCGCTGTATTCACCTACCCGCCCGTCGCTATGGACCACCTTGTAGCAGGGATAGATGTCCGGCTGTTCATTGTCGGCCATGATCTGTCCGACGGCTCGGACGGCGATGGCATCGCCTAGAGCCAGAGCGAGCGCCCGATAGGTCGTGACTTTGCCCTGGGGGATCTGCAGGAGCAGTTCCAGGGTGAACTTCTTAAGGTTCGGGACATCGAGCGTGATTGTCATCTCTTGATCTGGATCATTTTAGGGGGAGTTGCTCTGGAGGGTCAAGCAGGGGTGGGCTATGATTGGGTCGGAGGTGATGAAACGATGCCCTTGGCCAAACTTCCCGAGAGAACGATTGTGACGACACTCAGTTGCCCTCGCTGTGAAGGAGTAGGTCGGCTCTTCCGCAAGAGTCGTGAGGAAGTTCCTCTGAAGCTCGACGGCGCTTCTCGTGCCGAGTACTTCTATACTCTACGTTGCTCACAGTGTGGAGACATTGAGCTGTGGGGTGTGGTGGGTGATCGATCATCGGCAAAGCAAGCCGCTTGATCTTGACTTTCTCACGCTAATGCCCTATAATTCGCAATAATCTCTAGAGAGGGAAGGAGGGAGAGGGATGAACAAGGCCGAATTCATCGAGCAGCTTTCCAGGAGGACGAAGCTCAGCAAGAAGGAGGCTCGTACCGCTCTGGACTCGGCGATTGATCTGATCGTGAGCTGCTGTGCCAGCAAGGACAAGGTGACGTTTACGGGCTTTGGCACCTTCGAGCCCCGGCAGCAGAAGAGCACGACCCGGGTCAATCCGCAAACGGGACGGCCCATGACGGTTCCGGCGAAGATGGTCCCCAAGTTCCGACCGGGGAAGTCCTTCAAGGAAGCGTTGATGCGGCGCTAGCGGGTCTCGTGACGTAATGGGCGATTTGGCTGGAGCGTCGGACAATGGACCGGCGCTCCAGCATTTGTTTTACAAGTTCAGGTGATTGATCCGGCTGGCCAACACACCGGCCCCAAAGCCGTTGTCGATGTTCACCACCGCGACACCGGGCACGCAGCAATTGAGCATAGTGAGTAGTGCTGAGAGCCCCTGAAAACTTGCCCCGTATCCTCGGCTCGTGGGTACTGCGATCACGGGTTTGTCTACTAAGCCTGCCACCAAGGTGGGCAACACACCATCCATGCCAGCCACGACGACGAGCACGTTGGCACTCAGCAACTGATCTGCCTGATCGAGCAAGCGATGCACTCCCGCCGCACCGACATCGAACTCCCTTGCGACGGCATTCCCCAAGAGTTCGGCTGTGACAGCAGCCTCTTCCGCCACTGGCAGATCTGAAGTGCCAGCAGTCAGAACGAGCACTTGGCCACCTTGAATCTCTCTTGGCTCCCCCAACGAGACCATCCGCGCAGCCTCATGATAGATCGTCTTGGGGAAACGCTTTTGGATGGCACGAACGTGCTCCAACTCCGCCCGTGTGGCAACCACTAGTGACTCGTATTCATGCAATTGACCCACAAGCTCCACAACTTGATCGGCAGTCTTCCCCGAACAGAAGATCACTTCGGGGATGCCCTGCCGCAGCGAGCGATGAGTATCCAGTTTGGAGTGGCCCACATCGAGATAGCCGCGCAGAGCTTTCAGTTTTCTTGACGCATCATCGACAGAGATCTTACCGTCGCGAACGCCTTCGAGGAGCGCTCTCCACTTCATTCAGAATATCCTCCTGTTGGGGTACTTTAGGGGAAGAGATGGGGGCAAAGCAAGCTGTCATCATTTGCCATTCTCTTCATGGCTCCATTACAATCTCGCCCCAAGAGAGGAATACACATGAGCGCTGATCGCATCTTTATAGACGGAACCGTGCTCACTATCAGTGAGGGACGAGCGCAAGCCCTGGCCGTTTGCGATGGACGCATTCAAGCTGTCGGTCAGACAGCAGACATTAAGAAACTCGCAGGCCCCAAAACGGAAATCATTGATTTGAAGGGAAAGACTCTCATGCCTGCGTTCATCGACGCCCACATGCACGTGGTGAGCCAGGGCCTCAAGGAGACAGGCCATATTCTCGATCTCTCGGAGACGCGCTCTCTCGATGAGACTCTAGCAAAAGTTCGTGAGGCAGTGACGCGTCGCGGTGAAGGGGCTTGGATCCGAGGCCGCGGCTGGGACGAGAGCTTCTGGCCGGAACGGCGATATATCACGCGTGCGGACCTTGATCGCATCGCACCGAAAAACCCCGTGGCACTCAGCCGCATCGATGGACATCTCTTGGTGGTGAACACTCAGGCACTGAAACTCGTGTCGGTGAAGGCTGACGCCGATGAGTTTGATCCTCAACAGGGCTTACTGAGAGAAAAAGCTGTGGATAGTTTTCTGCAGCACATCACGCCCAAGCCGGAAGAGATCGAAGAGGCTATCCGGGCAGCGACGCGACTTGCTCACTCGCTGGGAGTCACCGCTGTTCATGATGTTGTACGAGCGGAACACATACGAGCATATCAGCGCCTCCATCGACGCGGAGAACTCCGCTTACGAGTCCGCATGAATCCGCTGGTGGAGCAGCTTGATTCTCTCATCGAGCTGGGTTTCTCATCGGATTTCGGCGACGAGGTTCTCCAACTGGGAGCCATCAAGTTGTTCACAGACGGCTCGATTGGCGCGCGGAACGCGGCACTCTTAGAACCGTACGTAGATAGTGCTCATACTTCGGGCACACTCAATTATCCCCAGGACGAGCTGAACGCTCTTGTGAAGAAGGCCCACGAAAACGACTTTCAGCTGATGATCCACGCCATCGGGGATCGAGCCATTCAAGCTGCACTGGAAGCTCTCAAGGCAGCGGGAGTAAAACCTCAAGACCGACCACGCATCGAGCACTTCGAGCTGCCCACAGAGAAGCAGCTCAAGCTAGCCAGAGAACTCGGGGTTATTGCCTCGATGCAACCGAACTTTCTGCAATGGAGCGGCTCCGCCGGACTCTATGAAACCCGCTTGGGACTAGAGCGCGACGCTCGCATCGATCCCCATCGTGCAGTGCTTGAAAGGAAAGTGCCCTTGGCACTCGGCTCCGATGGGATGCCCTTCAACCCGCTCTACGGAATTCATCTCGCTGTGAACGCTCCTCACAAGCAGCAAAGAATCACAGTAGATGCGGCGCTACACGCGTACACACTAGGCGCGGCCTATGCGGGTTTCCAAGAGCAAGAACTGGGTTCGCTGGAGCCGGGCCAGCGAGCAGATCTCGTGGTGCTCTCGGAGGATCCCACTGCTTCCCCCAAGCACATCCAAGAGATTCGCGTGCTGGAGACGTACTTGAATGGCGAGTGCGTCTTCGCCGCCGATACTTGATTTCGCGCGCCGGTTCTGTTACTGTGACAATGCAATTACATCCACCCGAACAACTTCTGGAGGAGGGGCTACTTGAAAGCGGTTGTCTTGTGCGCGGGGGAGGGAACACGCCTTCGGCCTCTTACCCATACCAGCGCCAAGCATCTCATTCCCGTGGCCAATCGTCCTGTCATCCTCCACACGCTAGAGGCCATTCGTGAGGCCGGAATTCGTGAAGTCGGCGTGGTCGTCAGCCCCAACGTAGAGGAAGAGTTTCACGCCACACTGAAAGATGGCTCCGAGTGGGGACTCAACATCGATTATGTGCTTCAGGAGCAGCCGAAAGGGTTGGCCCACGCCGTTGCCTGCGTGCGTGACTATGTGGGCAAAGATCCCTTTCTAGTCTACCTCGGGGATAATCTCCTCGAGCATGGTGTGCGAGAGCTCGTCCAGGATTTCCAGCGCGAAGCAGCCAGTGCGACTCTGTTGCTGGCTGAAGTGAAAGATCCCACCAGCTTCGGCGTCGCTCGCCTCGAAGATGGCAAGATCGTCGAACTCATCGAGAAACCGAAGAAGCCCCCCAGCAACCTGGCTATTGTGGGCGTCTATCTCTTCGACCATCAGATCTTCGACGCCATCGAGCAGATTGAACCCTCATGGCGTGGAGAGCTCGAGATCACCGATGCCATTCAGCGACTCATTGAGCAAGGCCATCGCGTGAGCCCTCATCTCCTCAAGGGTTGGTGGAAGGACGTGGGACGCCCGGAGGATATGCTCGATGCCAATCGCCTCCTGCTGGAAAGACTGGAGACAGGCATCCGTTCGCCTGTGCCAGCTAACTCGCGCGTCATCGGGCGAGTCTCAATTGCAGAAGGCGTCCAGATACACGATAGCCAGCTGCGTGGGCCATTGGTGATTGGGCCGGGGGCCATCGTTCGTCATTCGTTTATCGGACCGTTCACATCGATCGATAAAGACGTGCAGGTTCAGCAAAGCGAGATCGAATATAGCATCGTGATGGCCGGTGCTTCCATCGATGGAGTCGGACGCATCGATCATAGCCTCATCGGCAGAAACGTTCGCATTCACCACCGCGACCGGCCTCCGGCAACGTACCACTTCGTCATTGGCGATAATACCGAAGTTCAATTGATTTAGGATAAAACTCGAGGTGATGGGATGAAGGTAACTCTTTCAGCGATCAAAGCGGATATCGGGGCCATCGGCGGCCATCTGGCTCCCAGCAAGGCCGTCTTAGGACGGGTGCGGGACTACGTCCAATCGAAGAGTAAAGGATTGGTGATCGACTCCTACATAACGTACACGGGCGATGACATCGCGATCTTGATGTCGCATGAGCGAGGATCGAACAATCCAGAGATTCACGCTCTAGCCTGGGAAGCGTTCCGTCAAGGGACGGAAGTGGCCAAAGCAGAAGGCCTCTATGGCGCGGGGCAGGATTTGCTCAAAGACAGCTTTGCCGGCAACGTGCGGGGCATGGGACCGGCAGTGGCGGAAATCGAGTTTGACGAGCGCCCCAATGAGCCCTTCTTGCTCTTCGCTGCTGATAAGACAGAACCGGGAGCCTACAATCTCCCGCTGTATCTGGGGTTTGCCGATCCGATGTACTGTCCAGGCCTGATGCTTAGCCCCAGCATGGCGAAGGGCTTTACGTTTGTGATCATGGACGTGAATTATACCGAAGGGGACCGCGTGATCGAGCTACACGCTCCGGAAGATCTCTATGATCTCGCCGCGCTTCTACGAGACACCCACCGCTTCGTGATCGAGGGAATCCACTCGCGCACCACGGGAGAGCTCTGCGTCGCTTGCAGCACCACGCGTCTGCACAACATCGCCGGCAAGTATGTGGGCAAAGATGACCCCGTGATGATCGTGCGGACACAGTCCCAATTCCCGGCCACAGGCGAGATCATCGCACCGTTCGCTCTGGCCCATTACGTGAGCGGCGACTGTCGCGGCAGCCACAACGTAGCTCTCATGCCCGTAAAGCACGCCTCTCCCGTAGCCTACTTCGATGGTCCGGCCCTCGTCTCGTGTCTCAGCTTCTGCGTGCACAATGGAAGATTCACAGAGCCCATAGATGTCTTCGATCATCCGTTCTGGGATTGGGTTAGGCAGAAAGCATCCGAGAAGACGCTCGAGATGAGGCGTCAGGGGTTCTCGGGCCCCGCCATGGTCGGTCTCGATGAACTGGAATATGGGGGCATCACGGAGCGTTTGGAGCGCCTCGAGGGCAAGTTCTCGATCCGAAAAGCAGCTGCCACGAAGTCGAAACGATGAAACGGGCTTCGGAGATCCACAAGATCCTCTGGGATGAGGCAACAATTCAGGCGCGGGTTCGCGAGCTGGGGATTCAGATTAGCCGCGATTATGAGTCGTTGCTGAGTGAAAACCTCGCTCAAAGCCCTCCCCTTGCTGTAGGTCTCTTGCGGGGTGCCGTCGTCTTCATGGCCGATCTGATTCGTGCCATGTCTATCCCGGTAGAGTGCGATTTCATTCAGATCGCAAGCTACGGGAAGGCTTCCAAGCCCGGAGAACTCCGGTTCATTCGAGATCTAGAGAACCCTGTGAAAGAGCGCCATCTCTTGATCGTCGAGGATATAGTAGATACGGGACAGACACTGAGTTATCTGCGTGAGAAGCTCACGATGTGCGGAGCAGCTTCCGTGAAGTTTTGTGCCTTCATTGACAAGACAGCCCGCCGTCAGGCAACTGTAGAACTCGATTACGTGGGCTTCCAGTTGGAAGAAGATGCCTTTCTGGTGGGGTACGGGCTGGATTACGCTGAAAAATACCGCAATTTGCCTTTCATCGCAGCCCTCAAGCCGGAAGCGCTCACCTCGCACTAGCCTTTCATGAGCCAGTACGTGTTAGGCCTCGAGACTTCATGCGATGAGACGGCAGCCGCTGTGCTCCAAGGCGGCCGCCAGGTGCTCTCCAACGTCGTCTACTCTCAAGCCGAGATCCATCGCAAGTACGGAGGCGTCGTGCCGGAGGTGGCCTCCCGAGATCACTTGCGCAAGCTGCCCTACATCGTCGAAGAGAGTCTCAAACAAGCGCGTGTCGGTTTGAATGACATCGACCTCATTGGGGTCACGCAAGGTCCCGGGCTTGTCGGCTGCCTGCTCGTCGGCCTCTCGATGGCCAAGGGGCTCGCGTACGGCCTAGAGATTCCCTTGGTGGGGGTGAATCACCTCGAGGGGCATCTCTTTGCCCATTACATCGAGAAGGGGGAGCGAGCTCCGCCGCCATTTGTGGCGCTCATCGTCTCCGGCGGGCACACATTGCTTGTATTCGTCCGTGAGTGGGGGCACTATGAGGTTCTGGGTGAGACTCGCGATGACGCAGCAGGAGAAGCTTTCGACAAAGTAGGCAAATTGATCGGGTTGGGGTATCCAGCGGGACCTGCCATCGATCGACTGGCCAAGCAGGGCGATTCGCGGGCGATCCCATTCCCCCGTCCTCTGTTAGATGCTTCGGGCTACGAGTTCAGCTTTGCTGGACTCAAGACGGCAGTTGTGTATCACCTACGCGATAATCCCAGCACTCCGCAAGAGGACTTGGCAGCCTCCTTCCAAGAGGCAGTCGTAGACGTTCTGGTTGAGAAGGCTCTGCGGGCAGCTCAAGCCAAGAAGGTCCGCCGTCTGGTCATCGTCGGAGGAGTCGCAGCCAACTCGCGCCTGCGCGAGAAGTTCAAGGCACGTAGCGAGAAATGCGAAGTGCACTTCCCCTCGCTCGCGCTGTGCACGGACAACGCCGCGATGATTGCGGCAGCAGCATATTTCCATCACACGCATCAGCACTATTCGCAAGAGATGGAATGGACTCTATCACCTCAGTCTGGGCTGAAATTATAAGTTAAAATTGAAAATATCTTTTATCTTTCCCCTGTGGAAAAACCTGTGGATAACCCTGGGGAAATCCTGTGGAAAACTGACCCCAAGCTGTGGAAAACTCCTGTGGAAAACTCCCCAGCCGAGTTATCCACAGAAGTTATCCACAAGGGCAAGGCACTTTTCCACAGTTTTTCCACAGATCTATCCACAGGCAATTTTGAATTCTCATCTAAACAAAAGCCACTTTTCCACAGGTTGGAAGGCCCCCTACAACTACTACTAGATAATAAATAATAAGCCTGTAGTTGTTGTTGTAAGGCTGCCGACTGTCTACGGAAGGCCAAGGACTTTTGCTTCTGGGTAGACGCTCAAAGTACAATCACCAAAGATGAGTCTGATCAATCTAGAAGAGATCCGTCGTGTCTTTGAAAGACAAGGCCTGGGTAAAGAATTCTTAGAGCAGGAACCGCTGCTCTTCTGGCCCAGAGTCGCTGGGACACACATGAGTCGGCTGACCCAACCTCTGCGCGTTCGGCTGGGAGTCTTATATGTGGAAGCAGCGAACCACGTGGTTGCACAGCAACTCAGCTTAATGAAAGACGCATATCTCACTAAACTCAATGCGTTCTTAAGCGAAGGGCGGGTGATTGATCTGCGTTTTCGCGTGAGAAGTTCCTCCAGATCTCAAGCTCCAGAGCCACGCCAAGAAGGGGAACAGTTGAGCTTGCTGGAACGGGAGAAGTTGGAACAGTTGCTCGACAGCGTGGAAGACCCTCATCTGCGAAAAGCCTTTGAGGGTGTGATCCTGGCGTTAGCCAAGCGAGATCGCGAGCGGGAAGCCCACGGTTGTAACGTGTGCAAGATCTGTGGCGTCCATCACGACGGCGAAGGGGCAGTCTGCTATTATTGCCATCAGGAAGGGCAAACAGCGTGACGCTCACCATCGGTTTCTTTACAGATACATACGTGCCTCAGATCAACGGCGTGGCGACGCTTCTACCCATCTTGGATCGACTGTTGACAAAACAGGGGCATCGCGTCTATACCTTCGCTCCCTCCTACCACGGACGCCGCTGGAGCCTGGAGGGTGAGAGGGTCTTTCGGTTTCCTGCTCTTAAGTTTCTCTACCATAAAGAAAGCCGTGTGACGATCCCGTATCACCGTGAGGCCTGGCGAGCCTTCCAAGAACTGGATGTGATTCATAGTCACACGCCCTTCTCACTGGGGGTTCTGGCCATACGCCTCTCTCGTAGATATGATGTTCCGCATCTGCACACGTACCACACACTCTTCACGGAGTATCTTCACTATCTGCCCCGCTATCTGCGCCCGACTCCGGCCATGGTCGCGCGGATCAGCAGAGCCTTCTGCAATCGCTGTGATGCTGTAACTGTTCCCTCCAGCTCTATGAAGGAAGAACTCACCTCGTACGGCATTACGGTGCCGATTCACACGCTGCCCTTCGGGATGGATCTAGAGGACTTTGCTGGGCCTCCTCAGATCGATGTGCAAAGGGAGCTTTCTCTCCCCGAGGGTGAGCAGCTGTTGCTGTGTGCTGGCCGTCTCTCTCGCGAGAAGAATGTCTCGTTTCTATTACGGGCGTTTCAAAGGGTGCTCCAGCATCAGCCAGCCGTAAGGCTTATCATCGTCGGGGACGGCCCTGCCCGTGGCGAACTTGAGCACGAAGCGAAGCAGCTGGGTATCGCTAGACAGGTCACTTTCACGGGCTATCTGCCCTGGAAGACCCTCATCGATTACTACAAGAGCGCGGATCTCTTCGTCTACGCTTCCAAGACAGAAGCCCAAGGGATCGTCTTTGTGGAGGCTCTGGCCAGCGGATTGCCCGTGGTGGCCGTGGGGGAGATGGGCGCGTTGGAGGCCGTGGATCATGGCATCAACGGGCTGCTGATCCAGGACGATGAAGATGCCTTTGCCGAGGCGGTGCTGGGGCTTCTCCGCGATGAGAAACGTCTGGGGGAGATGCGCCGCGCCGCTCTCGTGCGCGCGGAGAAGACGAGCATTCAGCGTTCTCTCGAAACACTTCTCGGGATCTATCATCACATGCTCGAGGCAAGGCAACCTGTTGGACAAGCCGGACGCTAGCTTTCCCTTGCGGATCTCCCAACGTCATGCTAGAATGCCGTGAGGCTTCCTATGCGCATTCGCGGGACCACAATCCTAGCCATTCGATCCGAAGAAGAGCGCAGGGCCGTCATCGCCGCCGATGGCCAAGCGACCATGAACAACCAGATCATCAAGAGCAAGATCCGCAAAGTGCATAAGATTTACGACAATCAGGTCTTGGTGGGTTTTGCCGGCACGACGGCGGACTCTCTTACGCTCTTTGAACGCTTTGAGGGCAAGCTCAAAGATTGTAGCGGCAACTTGAAGAAGGCAGCAGTAGAGCTCAGCAAGGATTGGCGGACGGATCGCGTCTTGCGGCGCTTGGAGGCTCTTATGGCCGTCGCGAACCGTCAGGGGCTTTTGCTCATTTCGGGTTCAGGTGATGTGCTTGAGCCGGATGAGGGGATGGTTGGGCTGGGTAGCGGAGGCATGCATGCGTTGGCGGCGGCCAAAGCCCTGCGGCAAGAGACGCGGCTGCGCATACGCGAGATCGCAGAGAAGGCACTTAAGATCGCAGCCTCGATCGACGTCTATACGAACCAAGAGATCACGATGGAAGAACTGGAATGGTAAGACATGGGTGAGATTGCCGAGACTCATCGTGCTGTAGACCAAGTGGAGCCAAGAACCCGGCTGGACACGCTGAGCCCCAAAGAGATCGTGGCGGAGCTGGACAAGTACATTGTCGGGCAACGGGAGGCGAAGCGCGCTGTGGCGATTGCGCTGCGCAACCGCATCCGTCGTCAGAGAGTGCCAGGTCCCCTTCGTCAGGAGATCCAGCCCAAGAACATCCTGATGATCGGCCCAACCGGTGTGGGCAAGACGGAGATCTCTCGGCGTCTGGCTCATCTTACTTCTTGTCCCTTCTTGAAGGTGGAGGCGACGAAATTCACCGAGATCGGCTACGTAGGGCGAGATGTCGATTCGATGATTCGGGATCTGGTCGATGTGAGCATCGGCATGACGCGCCAGGAGGAGATCAAGCGGGTGGAAGTGGAAGCCCAGCGTCTCGTGGACGAGCGCATCTTGGATGCGTTGCTTCCCCGACCCACCAGCGCCGATCAGGAGCGTGAGGCCTCCTTTGAGAACACCCGAGAGAAGTTTCGCGAGAAGCTACGGGCAGGCGAACTGGAGGATCGCTACATCGAGATTCGCGTCCAGGAGTCGGCACTTCCCAAGATCAACGTCTTCTCCAATGAGGGTCTTGAGCAGATCGGCATTGATCTCAGCGTGATGGCCGACTTCATGCCGCAACGCACCGTCACAAAGAAACTCAAAATCCAAGAAGCCAGAGAACTTCTCTTCAGCCAAGAAGCCGATAAGCTCCTCAACCACGAGGAGATCCGGCGTCGGGGACTCCAGCGTGCCGAAGAAACCGGGATCATCTTCATTGACGAGATTGACAAGCTAGGAGCCGGAGGGCGTGAGGAGCGCCACGGCCCGGGAGTCTCGCGTCAAGGAGTTCAGCGCGATCTTCTGCCCTTGTTGGATGGTGCGACGGTTCGCACCCGCCACGGCCATATCTCGACGGGGAATATTCTATTCATCGCAGCAGGGGCGTTCACGATGGCCAAGCCCTCGGATCTCATTCCAGAGCTTCAGGGCCGTCTGCCTATCCGGGTAGAACTCCATCCCTTGGGTGAGGAGGATTTTCAGCGCATATTGACAGAGCCGGAAGATTCTCTGGTCAAGCAATATCAGGCACTGCTGGCTGTCGAGAATTTGGAGCTGAACTTCACTCCGGATGCGATTCACGAGATTGCGCGCATTGCTCATCGCCTGAACGAGTCGATGGAGAACATCGGTGCTCGGCGTTTACAGACCGTCATGGAAAAACTAATGGAAGATATCTCGTTTGAGACCGTGGAGCTTTCGAAGCCCAGCAAGTTCACAATTGATGCCGATTACGTGAAAGAAAAACTCGCGCACATTGCGGAAGATCTGGATTTGAGTCGTTATATTCTGTGAGGGAGTGCCAAGAAGGACACCCGTGATTCAGGCTCTAGCTTCCCCCGCGGATGAAATTCTCCGGCCAAGGGTAGCGAAAGGGGCAAAGGTCCAATCGAAGGTTATCTGAAATCCCATTCTCTGAACCGTGAATCGTCCCTTCAAAGAGCGCATTCGTCGGGAAACAAGGCTGCTGCCAAAGAGCGACTCCAAAGCCATTCTCGTGTATCTCATTCCTTGAAATGGTAACATTCGCTTGATCATTCAGTTGGATTCCTACAATAGAGTTCTTCACGATCTGATTCTCCTCCAGGAGAGCTTGGGCTTGACCTCCGATCACCAGGCCGTTCTTGTTGCCGGAGACGGTGTTTAGCTGGAGTTGTCCCATGACTTGGCCTAAGATCATGACGCCGACTACCTTGTCCAGAATCGTATTGCGTTGCAAAGTGCTGTTGAAATCACCAAGTAGCAATACTCCTATGCCTTTCTGGCCTCCTCCGGAAATCCAGTTTCCCTCTAGGGTGAGAAGGCTTCCCGCAAAGCCGAATGCTTTGATTCCGTCCGGATTATCAACGATTCGATTGTTGATGAGAGTTGCCTTCGCCTGCGAGACTTCCACTCCCCCTAGGCCTCCGGAGATGGTCAGGCCAGAGAGGGTTACTTCGATTGGGACTGATCCGGTTGAGGGCGTCTTTCCCGTAACTGTGCGAATGGTGACCACGGCGTCTTGTGGATTTGTGGGTTCTACGATGACTTGTTCTGCTGCTTCTCCCTGCAGGGTGATCCCTTTGGAGATAAAGAGTGTCTCTTTGTAGGTGCCTGCCAGGATCTTGATGGTATCTCCCTCTTGGGCGGCGTCGATTGCCTCTTGAATTCTTGTGAAGGGGCAACCCTCAGGGCATACAATGAGTTCCCTTGGCTCCTGCGCTGAAAAAGGCACTGATTGCAGGCTGTCGAATCCCAGCACAATGAGACCCATCGTTGCGACGGCCAGTGTTCTATTCATAGACAGCTCCTCAGCGATCCCATCTTAGGGCATGGGCCACGCGGTCTTGAAAGGGGAGATACCCCCAATACCAAGCGCGCCAGGCCGTAAATAGTAGACCTGCTACGAAGATTAGCGTTTGGAAGGTTCCTATGCCCACCAATTCCAAGACCGGCTGAGTCATCCAAGCCAGCAGGAATGATACAGAAGTTCCCACCGTCAGTGCGATTCCCGTGCATAACCAGCAACGGTTCTCTCTGACTCGACGCTCCACTTTCAGTGAGTGAGGGTCAACTCGCTCAGAACAACCACTGCAACCGGATTTTGATTTTCGATCACCATCTACATCTGCGAAGAATGTTTCGTTACGATCGTGGAACTCCAGCCTTTCGCCTTGAGGTGTTACGACCACACCACGCGTCTCAATGAGCGCATCTTCCGTAATTCCGATTTGCTCCAAGGATACGTCCTTGGGTACAGCCAGAAGGTTGCGAAATTGGATGAATTCCCCATCGGGTTTGACTAAATGACCTTTTGCCAAAGTCAACGTACGGTTCTTGCGCACTCCGATTTTGCTTGTGACCAGAAAAAGCTGCGCAAGGCCTTGGTCTACGTGGATGCGCAACAGCACTCCCTCATCTAAAGGTATAGACTTGAAGGGGACTTGATCGTTGAATTGCTGTTGGTAAAGCTGGGTCAGGATCGCCCCCATATTCGTTCTTGACTTACTATTCATTTCTCTCATTTTTCAGTTTCTGTTCCTCGAGAGGTAAACCACTGCCGTAAACTTTTCAGTGGCGCGAGGAGAAGCGACAATCCGAGGGCCGAGGCTGTCCATGCAGCGAATGTGGAGATACTCAGTTCTTGGAAAGACCTTGGGGGAGGCCATACTAAGAGCGCCTTAGAGATGACCCATACCAAGGCGACTCCGGTAGCGACTGACATCACGTGAAACCAACGCGGTAGAAGGGTAAGGAACCAGCTGCAAAAGCTCACTCCTAAGATAACAGTTACAAGATAATAAGTCGAATAGATTGCAGTTGGGGTAGGGAAAATCAGAAAGAAAACCCCTCCTAAAGCTGCAATCAGAGAAGCCAATAATCCCAAATTCCGCGCCTCACTCGGCACTTAGGTTTCCTCACCTTCCTTGCTAAAGAATAATAAGCAGTATCTCGACCCCTCACAGCAGGCTTGCATATTGCGTTATATGCAGCGATATCGAGAGTAAGTACACTCTTCTTCGCAGCAGTATTCAGGCACCCAACATGCTGCCTCACAGCCTGCTATACATGCTGCTGCGCAGGCCAGAACGTTACCACCTGCAGCAGCGCAACCAGCCGTGCATATGGTTGCGCAGTTTCTACAGAAAAAGT
This sequence comes from Candidatus Fraserbacteria bacterium, assembly GCA_037442925.1. Lineage (GTDB taxonomy): Bacteria > Bipolaricaulota > Bipolaricaulia > RBG-16-55-9 > RBG-16-55-9 > RBG-16-55-9. The sequence goes on from JBBIPG010000022.1 coordinate 29,300, forward strand.
CACCTGAATAGTATCCTCCGCAGTACTGAACGCAACCACAATGCCATCCATGGCATTGTGCATAGACCTTCGCCTCGTCAGGAGATAGATCACTGTCTTGGAGATTCTGGGACTTGATCTTTGGTCCTTTTTGCTTAGCCTCTTTAAGAATTTGTGATACTCCTTCCGATAACTTCTTGATCGCATTGTGCTGTTTATGCTTAAGGAACTCAAGGTTCACATGCTCCAAACTTGAATCTATTGTCCCAATTGCAGCATCTGCGACTTCCCTATTGAGATGTTCTACAAGGAATGCAGCGTATGGGAAGACCACAAACTGACCTGGTTCTTTCAAGGGAGCATCAATCGTGAAGATTATGGATGCGAGTGCCAGATCATCTGTCTGATACGGGTACCATGCTGATATGGGTTCCTCCTTGCGAAACTGACGACGGAGGCGCCTGAACTCAGGAGACGCTTTAATGATCCTGAGCAGGTCCTCAAGAGCGAGATCATCCACCGACTGTGACGCTGTGAGTTCCGAGGGATCCTGTAGTCCGTTCTGAAAAATACGTCTTTGTGGAAGAGCTGAGCATGCCGTCAAACCGGCTGTCCCAAAGAGCGCCAGGGCTGCTCCAGTTCCTATCCGATGGAGAAACTCTCGACGATCCATTCTAGCCTCCTTTTGAGGCCAAGAGTAATCCCATCCTAACCCCTCACTTGGGAGGCCGTCTGCCACCGCTGTGACAGATATTCTGTCCCCTTGGCGACACAAAATCTGTCACCCAGGGGACACTTTAGCGCGAGCCATACGCCGCAGGATCTTCCCATCACTGCCCGGATTCCAGTCCTCACGGGCGTAGAGTCCAATCCTGAGCGCGATTGAGATGGGGTGCAGCTAGGTGAGGGGAGAGATCTTGCCCGGTGGCTCCAAGTTCTTCGCCTTGCTCCAAGCCGCCTTCAGCTCTTCCTGATGCTGCGCGGCCCACTCGGCCACTAAGCCCATGGCCCGCGGAGGCAACCTGCCTCCAATGAGGGCAAGAGTCTCGATGCTCACTAGCGCTTCGTGTTCACCGTATAGGGCGTGAAAATGGGGCGGCAGGTGATCGTCGAAGTACATCCGAATCACGATGCCGTAGAAGCGGCACAGTTCAGGCATCGGCTCTGACCGGCTTCAGAGCCGGGAATATATCCTCAGGCGGCTGGCCCGTCAGTCGGAGATAGAGCGCATCCGGGCAGAGGTCGATCTCCTCTCCCCAACAGATCGCTCCGGCATCATCGATCCGGACGGCCTCGAAGAAGGCCTTCTCCTCCCAAGCTTTGAAGACCCCACGCCCCACAAGGTGCGACAGGTCGACTTCCCCCTCGACACCGTTTGAGTACCGCAACCACAGTCGGTAGCCCTCCAACGCCTTCACTGCTGTTGGTCTTACCATCACTCGATCCCCTCTTGATTATCCTCCCTAGCTTCGGTGAACTGCAAGGTGCGTCTACCTACGACAGAGACATTCAGAATCGCATCTGTAGCAGCCGAATCTCCCAGCTGATCTTAGGTGCATCTGGCTTGGAGCCGGACGTAGCCCCAAGGTTATAGCCGATGATGGCCCCTATAACTCCGGCTGTCAAAGGATTGACGAAGCCGGGGATAGGAGGGCAGCCGATCATGCGGGGCACCCAGGCGCACTCGGGAGGAATGGGTTCCTCTTCGATGCGGAAGAGAGGACGCCACCACTCCTTGGGGCGATAGAAGCGTCGAGGAGAGGCACCTTCTGTTTCTACCACCAGCCAAGGTTGGCTCCAGGACCAGATGACGAGGCCAGTGCCAACTATGGCTCCGAGAGCCGCTCCCGGCAAATTCCCTGCTACGCCATATCTTGTGCCTATCCAGTGCACGCCCAGGACGATTCCAGCCATCAACCCGCTTAAACTGCCTACATCCATCATGGCCGAGTCGAGCCAAGCCGCATCCCCCACCGTGCTCTTAAGGAGGGTGCTACTTAGAGAACCTACTTCCAGGCCGAGCAGTGCTCCCAAACCTCCAACTCCCATCCCGCTTATGAATTGAAGGCCTACGTAGTCAACCGTCAGCGGAGCGGATTCTA
>JBBIPG010000023.1:0-29702 GCA_037442925.1 Candidatus Fraserbacteria bacterium
CACCTGCTCAGTTGCCAGTTGCATACAGGCCTCGGTAAACTGCAGCAGCTGGGAGGAATTCTTCATTGAGGGTCACCGGCTTACCATAGGCGGTGACTCCTCCCAGCTCAAGGATGTCTACAAAGCCAAAAACGTTAAAAGCTTATCTCTCTACCCTATTCTAGCCCCCCAATGTCCGATAGATGTGCGATGACGGAAATGCATCATTGACATGACGGACATAAGAGCCTAAAATTGGCCATAGAGGCTACGACGGATGCAGAGGAAGGCTATGAATCAAGCGATGACGCTCTATACACCGAAAGAAGTAGCAGCCTTGCTGAAAGTGAGCGAGCGCACGGTGCGCCGCTGGATCGAGGAAGGGAAGCTCTCAGCCCGGCGATTTGGTCGGCAACTGCGCATTCCCAAAGAAGCTCTCGACACCTTTGGGCAACCGCCGAAGTCTGGGGATCGCGACTGGCTCGCTCTAGCTACCGATAGCTTCGCTAAGGATTGGGAGAACGAAAAAGACGCTGAGTACGATCGCTGGAGGGAGCATTATGCCATACCAGAAGGGTGATGTGGTGCTGGTGCCCTTCCCCTTCAGCGACCTGAGTGCCACCAAGACGCGCCCGGCGCTGGTGCGGTTTCGGCCGGGCCGGTTGAGCAAGGGCGATTTGGCGGAGGTGGAGCAGCGGCTACGGCGCGCGTTGGACATGCGAAGACGAGCAACTGATCGAAGTCAGCTGCATTCTGTCAACGGATGAGGTGAACGGATTAGCGGATACCTAGGGCGTGGGTCGTGCAATCCGTTAATCCGCTCGTGATCCACTGACTGATCCCTTGATAAGCGGCAAGAGCGCGCGAATCAGCTTGGCCAAGTCTCTTTCACGCTGCTTCGTCACTTGCAGAACTTCCTCGTGAGTAGGGACGGCATCAGGTTTGACACCCGCCGCCAGGTTCGTCACGCACGAAATCCCCAACACTTCTAGACCACAGTGACGCGCGGCGATTACTTCAGGCACCGTGGACATCCCCACTATATCTGCGCCCATCATGCGATACGCCCGAATCTCAGCTGGGGTCTCATACATCGGACCCGGTGTGGCCACATAGACACCCTCTTTGAGGGCAAGTCCAACTTGCGCAGCTGCTTGATGAGCCAGCTTTCTCAGCTTTGGGCTGTAGGCATCGTTGAGGGGCGGAAACCGCGGCCCGAGTTCTTCCAGATTCTCACCTCGTAGTGGGCTTTCTGGGATCATGTTGATGTGATCGCGGATCAACACGAAATCTCCTACTTGAAAAGCCTCGTTGATCGCGCCGGCGGCATTTGTGATGATGAGAGTTTTCACACCCACCAGCTTCATCACCCGCACGGGAAAGACGAGTTCGTCCATCGAGCGACCTTCGTAGTAATGAACCCGGCCGCGCTGCATAAGCATCTTTTTGCCATCGAGCTCCCCAAAAACGAGTTCACCGGCGTGCCCCTCTACAGTGGGCTTCGGGAAATGAGGGACCTCCGTCCATGGAAATTTCTGCTCGCCTCTCAGACTTCCCAGGGCTGCCGATAGTCCGGAGCCAAGTACGAGTCCAACCTCTGGATCTTCCTTGAGATATTTTCCCAGATACGCTGCTGCGGCTTGTAGCTTTCGCCACTCGTCTCGTGCACTCAGCATTTCCCTACTCCCACAATAAGAGACTGCGCTTGAGCCGTTGCAATCCCAATCGAATCGCCCGCGCACGCACCTCGGCGACTCCCTTGACCTCCATGAGTTCCTCTTCGGTGGCATCCATGATGCTCTGTAGATCATGGAACACTTCGACCACGTTTTCGATGACGGAGATCGGAATGCGCGGGATTTGGCTCAGCACACGATACCCCCGCGAGGCGATCGTCACATCCAGAGCCTCCTCTTGTGGCTCATACCCTAGAGATTCCATGACTTTTTCAGTTGAGAGCAGCTCATCCGGGGAGAGCGAGCGAATCTCCGCAATGATCTTCTCTGGGTCGCGATCGTTCGCTTGAAAATCGCGGATCACCAACACGAAAGCTTCCCGTACATCCAGCATGAGCCAATCGAGCTGGAGTTCCATGAGTTCTTTCTCCGCACCCAGCTCGACGAAGATCTGCTCGATCTCCTCCTCAATGGCCAGCATCTGCACAATCGTCTGGATCAGATTGGCAATGTGGTAGGGTAGCACGCGCTCCTCAAACTCCAGTGCGGTCAGCTCCCGTGAGAGATCATCAAAGGTGGCTCGGTACTGCTCCAGAATGCGCAAGGCTTGATTGGTTCGTGCCGTCAGCGTGATAATATCCTGCAAGAGGTGCTTGAAGGGTCCATAGTAGACCGTGACGCGACCCCGACTGGCCGAGATGGCGATGGTTGCCACTGCCAGCTGTCGGGCTACTTTCTCGGCTGTGAGGTGGCGCGTGCCCGTTTCCTCCGAAGGGATTGCAGGGTCAGGTACAAGATAGGCGTTGGCGTAAAGTATGGTCTGAAGATCTTCATCCAGGACGATAGCACGGTCCATCTTCGAGAGTTCTACCAGTCTCTGCGGCGTCAGTTTCGTGCGCAATTCGAAGCCGCTTCGCACCACCGTCTGGGCTTTCTCCTCGTTGGCAATCACCAGAAGTCCCCCACGCCGTAGATCAACGATATTATTGATTGCCTCTCGCAGAGGAGTCCCCGGCGCTGTGGCCTTGAGGATCTTAAGCAGGGCTTCGTCTTTGTATCGGGTGCTGGCCATAGGGGATCACGAGAGTCCCAAGGACCGAATCGCTTCCTCAATGCCCGTGGCCGAGAGCACTTCCAAGCCCAAGCCATCCATGCCCTCATGGCTTGGGACCACAGCTCGCCGATACCCTAGCTTGGCAGCCTCAGTGAGCCGTTCCTTGAGCTTGCGTACTCTTCTTAGCTCTCCCAATAATCCCAACTCGCCCATGACAACCGTATCCGGATCGATGGCCTGCTCCTGGTAGCTCGAAACCACAGCCACAGCAATCCCGAGGTCGATGGCAGGCTCCCGCAAGGTCAGGCCCCCCGCCACGTTCAGATAGACATCGTCTTGGCTGATGTGCAAGCCGAGGCGTTTCTCCACGACGGCCAAGAGCAAGGCCACTCGATTATAGTCTAGCCCAGTAGCTCGCCGTTGAGGCATCGTGGCGCGGGACGAAGTCACCAAGGCTTGGATCTCAACCAGAATTGGCCTCGTGCCTTCCAGGCTGGGCACGATGGCCGAGCCGGGTTTCGCCACTCCCGTCCGCTCCGTAAAGAACGCCGAAGGATTGACGATCTCTTGCAAGCCCGCCTCGCCCATTTGGAAGACACCGATCTCTTCTGTAGAGCCATAGCGATTCTTGACGGCCCGTAGAATTCGTATGTCACTATCTCGTCCGCCTTCAAGATAGAGGGCCACATCCACGAGGTGCTCGATCGCTTTGGGTCCGGCAAACTCCCCGCTCTTCGTGATGTGCCCAATGAGATAGACGGGGATGTTCTCGGATTTGGCCAACTGGCTCAGCTGAAACGCGGCTTCACCCACTTGCTGGGTTGTCCCCAAGCCCTCTTTCATCGGGCTGGAGAAGACGGTTTGAATCGAATCCACAATGAGAGTGGACGCGGGTGCTTCACGAGCCGCTGCACAGACTGCGCTCAAACGCTGCTCATTGAGCACCCAGAGATTCTTCTCTCCCGCCAACCCCAATCGCTGGGCGCGCAACTTGATTTGCGTCGGAGCCTCTTCGCCTGACACATAGAGCACGGGTGTCTTCGCGCTGCGTGCGAGGCGGCCTGCGGCCTCGAGCATGAGGGTGCTTTTCCCAATGCCCGGTTCGCCCCCGATGAGAACGGTAGAGCCAAAGAGCGCGCCACCGCCAAGAATCCGATCGAACTCGCTGATCCCCGTGGGGCAACGCCCTCCCGACTCCAAAGGGATTGCGACGATGGATTGAGGAGAAGCGGGAGGGAAGGCGCTGGATGCGAGATCGGATTGGATCTCTACGAAGCTATCCCACTCTCCACACTGCGGACAGCGGCCCAGCCACTTGGGAGACTGATATCCGCAGTCACGGCAGCGGTAATACATTATGGGGATTCGGAGTGAATCGCTTTCTCTTCAGTCTGCTTCTCGATGTGGAGCGTACCCGCTTCGGCTCGAATGATGATCCGATCTCCTTTGGTGATCGTGCCTTCGAGGATCTTGTCCGAGACGGGATTCTCGACGAGCTTCTCGAGCGTGCGTCGGAGCGGTCTGGCTCCATACTTGGCGTCGAATCCTTGCTCGATGAGCAGCTGTTTGGCTTCGGGGGTGATCTGGATGCGGATTTCCCGCTCGGCAAGCCGTTGCTCTAGTTCCACGATCATGAGGTTGGCAATGGCGTCGACTTCCTTCTGGGAGAGGGGCTGGAAGACGATGATGTCGTCCAAGCGGTTTAAGAACTCCGGGCGGAAGACCTCCTTGACTTCGCTCATCACGCGGCTGCGCATCTCTTGATAACTTAGAAGGCTTCCGGTTGCTTCGCTCGTGCTGGCACCGAATCCCAGAGAAGTGCGGTCGGTGATCATCTTGCTGCCGATGTTCGAAGTCATGATGAGCACGGTGTTGCGAAAATCCACCCGTCGTCCCTGCGCGTCCGTCAGCACGCCGTCGTCCATGACTTGCAAGAGGATGTTAAAGACGTCGCGGTGAGCCTTTTCGATCTCGTCGAAGAGGATGACGGAGTACGGCCTGCGGCGCACGGCTTCGGTGAGTTCGCCTGCTTCGTCATAGCCCACATAGCCCGGCGGCGCTCCGATGAGCCGGGAGATGGCGAAGCGCTCCATGTACTCGCTCATGTCGATCCGCACCATCGCTTCTTCGTCTCCGAAGAGGAACTCGGCCAGAATCTTGGCGAGATACGTCTTGCCCACACCCGTTGGCCCTAAGAACAAGAAACTGCCGATCGGGCGCTTGGGATCCTTGACGCCGGCGTAGGCGCGCCGTACGGCACGGGCGAGCGAGGCAATGGCTTCCTCCTGATTGACGTAATGCTTGTGAACCTCATGCTCCATGAAGAGCACCCGCTTCGATTCCTCCATCTTCATGTGCCCAACGGGCACACCCGTCCAGACGGAAGCCATGGCCGCAATGTCATCCGCGGTGACAACCCCTTCATACTCGCGGAACTCCTGGCGCAGTTCCGTGAGTCTCTCGCGCAATTCATCCTGTCGATCGCGTAGCTGAGCAGCTCGCTCGTAGTTCTGTTCTCGTGCTGCCTGTTCCTCTTGCTCCATGAGCGTCCGCAATTCGTCTTCGAGCGCGCGAATCTCCGGGGAGGGTGCCGTGCTCTGCAGCTTGATCTTAGCAGCCGTCTCATCGATGAGGTCGATGGCCATGTCCGGCAGGAAGTGATCGCTGATGTAGCGATCGGAGAGCTTGGCTGCGGCCCAAAGGGCCTCCTCCGTGATCTTGACCCGGTGGTGGGCTTCATAGCGCGGTTTCAGTCCCTTGAGGATTTGTACCGTCTCCACGATGGAAGGTTCTTCAATGAGGATCTTCTTGAAGCGCCGTTCGAGCGCCGGATCTTTCTCGATGTACTTGCGATACTCGTCAAGGGTCGCTGTGCCAATGCACTGGATGAGTCCCGACGCGAGCGGCGGTTTGAGAATGGAGGAGGCATCGATCGCACCCTCCGCGCCGCCAGCGCCCACCACCGTATGCAGTTCGTCAATGAATAGAATCACGTTTCCGTCCTCGACGACTTGGTTGACCAGTGTCTTTAGTCGCTGCTCGAACTCTCCGCGGTATTTGGTGCCTGCCACCATGGAAGCCATGTCTAGCTCAACGATCTCTTTATTGAGAAGGGGAGCCGGCACATCTCCTGCGGCGATCCGTTGGGCGAGCCCTTCGACGATGGCCGTCTTACCGACACCGGGCTCACCGATGATCGCCGGGTTGTTCTTCTTGCGTCGGGAGAGTGTCTGAATGATCTGGCCAATCTCCTTCTCGCGGCCAATCACCGGGTCGAGACGACCCTCGCGGGCTTCTCCCACGAGACTTCGGCCAAATTCCAGGGATTTCCAACGCTTCTCCTCGCGGCGCGTCCGACTGCCCATCAAACTGCGCTCCGCAGGGGAAAGATACCTCCTTACTTTCTGTGCATCGATGTTGAACCGTCGCAAGATCTGAGTGGCAACGCTCTCCCCTTCCTCCAACAAGGCGAGCAAGAGATGCTCGGAGTTAATAAGCGAATAGCCGTAGCGGCGTGCTTCGTCATAGGCAATTTGAATGATGCGTTTGAGTTGCGGGGTGGGTCGTAGTTCGGAACTGGCGAATCGTGAATCTCCTTGACCGATCTCTTTCTCGATCTCGCGCGCGACCCGAGGGTAGGTCACCCCATTGATCTCCAAGAACCGGTAGACACCGCTTCCCTTAAGCTTCGTGAAGGCCAAAAGCAGGTGCTCGGTTCCGACGTAATCGTGCTTCCAACTCTCGGCCTCTTGAGTGGCAAACCCCATGATCTGTTGCGCTTCCCGCGAGAACAGATCATACATATCGTTCATGGCCGGACCACTCCCTCATCATGACATTCTGTCCTGACGTGACCGCTCGCATTATAGAGAGGTCCAAAAACACTGTCAAGGAACTGCTGTACCGTAGCGTCCTCTCCATTTCTCATGCTGGGGGAGGCTCTGGTATGATAACATGACCAAAGCACAAGGGGGTTCTATGAGAGCGGTCGGGAGTCGTCTGATGCTGGCACTGCTATGCATGAGCTTCATCACTGGCATCACGGGGTGTTTTCTAAACGTCTTTCAAGCGGCAGATACGGTCGATCCGGGAGCATTCGTCTTCTGGTCTGGACTGGGAACGTTACTCAGTTCATCGCTTCAGTTTGAAGGATTGGCCCCTCAGCTACACGTGCGATACGGCCTGACCCCTCGGCTGGACATCGGCCTAGGGAGTGGGGTTTCCGTCGACAAAGACTTCCAAGCGCAGTTTCTGGGAGTCATGGGAGATCTACGCTATCAGTTGAATGCCTCTCCGGCGATTTCCATAGGGATGACGTCGGGCAATTTCCCCTGGGGAGACGTCCTCAGTGGGGGGGCTGTCTACGTGAGTCAAGGCTTTGGCGCCTTGACTCCTTATGGCGTCTATCGCTTCTGGTTTCTCCTCGAGGGAGGAGCTCTGGGATTCAGCCATCAAGTGACCCTCGGCGTGGAGATCTTCAATCGCCCTCGAATGCCAGCAATCTTTGAGGCCACCTGGCGAGACGGACGCTTCCTGTTGGGGTTTGCTCTTCGCTTATAACAACCCCATGAATGATCGTGTGCTCGCAGGTCTGCTGCTGGGTACAGTGCCTGGCCATGGTGCAATGAGTCACTCCCGCGCCAGCACCCGCCAGAGCACGCTGTAGTTGCCTTCCGGATTCCAGAAGAGATAGCCAGTAAAACCCAGTTCTCGCGCCGCCCGGATCTGCTCCATAATATATTGCTCTTGCGTCATGCCCGTAGGCAAGCGCAACTCAAAGGCCTGTAAGAAAGGCCTCATTCTCAGCTCGCGCTTAAGACCACTCTCCAAACTGAGCTGGATCGTCCCATAGGGATCATCCCAGTAGCGTTCGCTCTCGTAATGCGACGGATAGACCATGGGCGAGAGCACATCGACATAGGGCATCAAGTCCTCCAAAGACTGGCCAATGGGGTCGATCTTCTTCGTGTTCCACTCCCACAGCGTCCGCCCAAATACGTCGGCGGAGAGATTGATTTTCTGATGCAATCTCTCATGCGCCTGTCTCACGAAGTCGGCGATGGCCATATAGCGTGCTTGATAGCTGCCTTGAAGTTTTCCATCATCAGGATAGCGAATGTAGTCGAATTGGATCTCGTCGAAACCCGCAGCCGCCGCCTCTTCGGCAATGGCCAGATTGTAGGCAACAGCACGCGGGTCTGAGGGGTAGACCCAAGGTGCAATACGGCTTTTCACATGGGCTGCCAACTTCGGGTCATAGAAGACGACTTGGCGGGCGATCACGTACAGACCGCGTTCTTGGAGACGGCTCACGAGCGTCTGTAAATCCAGGCGGACTTCGCGCGCGCCGATGGTCCGCGCCAGGGGGATCTGTGTATCGTATGCCACAATGCCACTGTTATCCTTGATGTCGATCACAACCGCATTGAGACCATGTTGCAGGGATTGCTCTACAAGCTCATCGAGACGATCGCGCCGCGCGGCGATGTTCGATGTCAGGTAGATGCCGCGGCGTCCCTGCCAATCGGCGCGCGGAGTCACTGCTGGCTTCTCGTTCCGCTTCCCAGCAGATTCTTCGTTTCGCCCCCCGCTTCCTAAGGGGATGGCTTCGAGAAAGAGCAGATTGCCCGTCAGCAGGGCAACTACAGCCAACATTATAAGCAACCAGAGTCGTCTTCGGGATTGGCGCTTACGACGTGGAGTTGAGAGTTTGCCTGCGGGGTATCGATCACGAGAGAAGAGCATGGCGTGTACTCTAACTGCTGCCTTGCATTTTCAACAAGGCCGGGTGTCTGTCATTCCAGAGGAGAAATGTCTGAATCCAGAAGGGACAAAGCCTAGAGCAGGGAGGAAGAGGTTCTAGGCTTCGTCTATCACAGGGACGGGGATGGAGCCAACAATGGAATCGATGATCTCATCTGTGGCGTGCCGCTTCATCCAGAGATCCGGCTCTAGAATCAGGCGATGAATGAGGACCGGTTTGGCGAACGCTTTCACATCGTCCGGGAGCAGGTAGCTTCGTCCTTCCAAGGCCGCGCGAGCCCGTGCCAGCTTGAGAAGCGCTAATGATCCGCGCGGGCTCGCACCCACGGAGATCCGTGTATCCCGACGCGTCTCTGCGATCAAGGCGACGATATAACGTTCGAGATCAGGTTCCACATGAATACTCTCAATGATCTGTCTCATCTCCAGAATCTCCTCTGCATCGGTCACTTGCTCCAACTCGAATTCATCGCTTCGGCGTTCGCGCCGGCGTCGTAAGATCTCCTGCTCCTCTTCCGGTGAGGGATAGCCCACGGAGAGCTTCATCAAGAAGCGATCCAGCTGAGCTTCAGGCAGCGGGAACGTCCCCTCGTACTCGATGGGGTTTTGAGTGGCAATCACGATAAAGGGCTCAGGGAGCTTCATCGTTTCGCCTTCCAGCGAAACTTGGTGCTCTTGCATGGCCTCGAGAAGAGCCGATTGTGTCTTTGGGGAGGCGCGATTGATCTCATCGGCTAGGATGATGTTCGCAAAGATGGGACCTTTGCGTAGCTCAAAGCGCCCCTGAGCACGGTCGTAGATGTAGCTACCCGTGATGTCTCCGGGCAAGAGATCCGGGGTGAACTGAATGCGCTTGAAATCGAGTCCTAAAACAATCGCCAGGCTCTTGGCAATCAGGGTCTTGGCCAGCCCCGGATAATCTTCCAACAGAATATGTCCGCTGGCGAGCACAGCGGCCATGATCTTCTCTAGCAGGAGCCGTTTGCCTACGATGACTCGCTCGACTTGCCCAATGACTCGGTTCCCTAGGGCAGCGACTTCTGTGATCTCAACGCTCATGTGCACTCCCGCGGCTTGGAAGCGAACCGCGAAGCAGATCTTCCAAGAACTGTACGATACGCTCTGGATTCAGTTGGAGAGGCGGACTCTTTCTAGCCCATGGGACTTGATGCCCCCTCTCTGAGAGAGTGGGTCTCGCATCCATGGCTAGTCCAGTCTGCAGATAGGCTTGAATGTCTTCAGGAATTCGTAGCATTCCGCTCTCCAGCCGTCTTCGGATCTTGTCTGGAGCCAATCGCTCACGGTAGGCAAGCACTTCCAGCGAAATCTCCGCCAGCCGCCGCGCCAGGCGCAATGTAAAATAATCTCCGCGTCTGGCAAGGCGAATCCTCTCTGCCCACTCCTCGATCTTCTGCCGATGCTCCATCGGCACGCCATGGCGTGCCCGCCTTGTCTTTTCCCGCTTGACGAAGCCCCTCCCAATGATGACGATAGCAACTCCGATGAAGAGGGCCCAAAGAAGCGACTGAGGAAGGCTCTCGATGTAAAGACGCACGAACCAGTACGCATACAAGAGGGGCACGACAATGGCCTCGCGTAGGAAATCCTGAAACGCGAGAGCCAGAAGACTTGAAAGAAGCACTACCAGTCCCAAGGGAATCCAATATTTCTTCACGAGGGTCTCCCGTAGGCTTGCGCAATGGCCTCCAGACAGAGCATGGCTTCGCCTTCTTCACGCTCACTGGTAGTCTTGGCTCCATAACGCACGCCTTCAAAGAGTCGCGTGAGCCTCTGGATGTGTTCGCTCCGAAGACCTGTTTGCTCTAGATAATGCTCGAACTCCCTTGGAGTCATAGCGCGGTGACGTCGCAGGCCACGGCGCTCGCTCAAGATGCGGCTCATCTCGCGATAACAGCGCAGGACGGTATCTGTGAGGTCCTGCCCCGCACGCAGCTCATTGACAGCTTGCTGGGCTTCTTGTGCCAGCAACTTAAGCGGGCTCTCAGGAGGCCGGTGGGAGCGTTGCCATAGATACCAGAGCAATCCCAGTGCTAAAGCGATGAGGCCCACACTGATGGCAAAGACAAGCCATGGCGGCGTGTGGGAGACGAACTCCCCCATCTCTAGTGACCCTTCCCCAGGAGCAACAGACCCTGCTTCCCCCATCTCTCCTAATTGAGGAAGAGATACTAAGGGCTGGAGTACACGAATGATGAGATAGATCATGAACATCGTGGAAGCGACCCAGAGGATGTCTCGCAGTATTCGCTTCCTCGCCTCCCGAGAGAGGATGACGTACAGAAGCGATAGGGGAAAGAGCAACCAGACCGTGATAGCGATCACCGTCTTCCAGAAATCGCTCAATTCAAAACGGTGAGGCGAAGAGGCTATTTGGGCCTCTGCTGTTGCTTGACTCTCCGGCAACGAGAACGGGTGGCCGGGGAGGAGCTGAAGTTGAGAGAGGCCTCCTGCCAACAGGACGACTGCGCCGATGGCAAGGCCGAGGATGAGAATCGTCTCGATCTTCTTACGTTTCGTCAAGTTCTAAATACAACGTCGCTCCTGATCTGCCTACTTCAGTAGTATATGTCCGAGCCAGGAAAGTTCAACTCATCACTCCGTCATGGCCGCTTTGTGAGCTTGAGTTTCCGCAATGAAATCGCCTTCCCACCAGATTTCCACGTACGGTGCGCGATCCCGAGGACAACGCAGTGCAATGATCCAACCGGGCACCGACTCGGCATCGATGGCGATAGGTTGATCCTCAGAGATTTCGTTGAAAGACAGCTTCTCCCAGAAAGTGACAGCCTCTTTGAGCTCCATCCGGCCCCCTTTTGCTGGTGCTTTTTGTTCAGAATGATCTTACTATCCTCCTTTAGGGAGCTGTCAAATCGTTCCGTAATGGCGAATACAGCCACCGGATTTTCACCAGCCTTCCATGGATTTTCCACCAAACCTGTCACCATAATCTACCGAAACAAGGGGAAGAAAACCGAGAGGAGGACTCAGAATGAAATCGTCTTTCGCGTTTAGTCCGATTCGTACAGCGATTCTCTTCGTCTTGCTGCTCACCCTCATCGGGCTGCCTCGTACGCTCGCCCAGCAGGGAATCCAGAGTGGATATGTGGACGAGGCCCCATCACGGCTCCCAGGCGGGCTCTTTCCGGGCTTGGCTATCGCTGTCGGTGACGTCGATAACGATAATGACATAGACGTCTACGTGGGTACGGATGTCGGACCCGCGCGGGACATCTTGCTCATCAACAACGGCCAGGGACGCTTCGAGAACGACGCCGTCCGCCGGTTGCCCCCCAAGGAAGCGGATGCGTTCACCCGAGGCGTTCGGTTGGTCGATCTTGACGGCGATGGGGACGTGGATGTCCTGGTGGCTCTCGCCCGCCAGATCTCAGGGACCACCCAGGTTGCCGGAGAAGGGAATCAGGTCTTCATTAACAACGGCCAGGGTTTCTTCAATGACGAGTCGACCGTGCGAATGCCGGGACTGACCCTCTTGGAGCGCGACGATCGTAGCTATGACGTGGCTGCCGGCGATGTCAACGGGGACGGAGCTGCTGATTTCTTCTTCGTCAATCTGGCCGAGGCCAGCCGCCTGTGGATCAACAACGGCAGAGGTGTCTTCAGTAATGCACCCGACTTCCTGCCCACCACAATCGACTCACTCAACAGCACGAGCACCGATATGGGGGACGTGGACGGAGATGGCGATCTGGATCTCATCATCGGGGTAGGCGTCGTGCGTGAGGGTCTTCCTCACCTGCTGATCAACGATGGTCAAGGACACTTTGATGACCAGACGACCTTCCGCCTAGCACAAGAGATCGCAGTCAATGCCTTAGACAGCCGCTTTGTCGATGTGGATGGAGACGGTGATCTCGATCTATTCTTCTGTAACTTCCCCACTCGAGCCGTGCTCCTCATCAACAACGGCCAGGGCTTCTTCTCGGACGAGACAAGCCTGAAGCTTCCGATTGAGGCAGCCTCGTGCACTGGACTTGACGTGGGTGACTTTGATAACGATGGAGATCTGGATATCGCTCTTGGGCGTAATCCCAACGATCCGATCACGCGTCGCAATGTTCTTTTGATCAACAGCGACGGGCAGGGGCACTTCATTGCCACCCCCTTGTCCGGTGATGGAGGTGCCTTTGACGTTGCCTTCTTCGATGCCGATGGCGATGGTGATCTCGATCTGATCGGGGTCAACAAGGGGGAACACCATCTCTGGATCAACAAGCGCTAGATTCTAGTCGCTGAGGCAAGAAACGGAGGCGGGGTCCCCGGAGGATGGGAGAGGGCATTGCTTTACGGGACCCCGCTTCTTCGTTCTTCGGCCCGTTTCCCGATGGAACCTTCTGAGCTATATGTCCACTTGACAATCTGTCACAGCTTCTGTATATTTAGCCTCACCTAAATTTGTCTTTCGGAGAAACGAAATGCACACGCAAGCTGTAGAAGACTACCTGAAGGCCGTCTATGAGATCCAGCGGGAACAAGGCGAAGTCACCACCACGGCCTTGGCAGAACGTCTGGACGTCTCGCCAGCGTCCGTCACCGGCATGATCAAGAAACTGGCCGACATGAAACTGTTGACTCACGAACCCTATCAAGGAGTCACCCTCACCAGAGCCGGACTCAAGATCGCCCTCGAAGTCATTCGTCATCACCGACTGGTCGAACTGTATCTTACGGAAGCTCTGGGTGTGCCGTGGGATCAAGTCCATACAGAAGCCGAGAAGTGGGAGCATGTGCTATCGGAAGAGTTGGAAGAGCGCATGGATGCTCTGCTCGGCTACCCAACCGCCGATCCACATGGCGCGCCGATTCCCAGGCGCGATGGTACGCTCACTCAACCCGCTCGCCTGCGTTTGGCGGATATGCAGGCCGGCCAGTCTGCTGCCGTCGCGGAAGTCAGCGATCACGATCCGGCCCTGCTTCGATATCTGGGCGAGCTGGGGCTCTACCCCAAAGTGCACGTGACGGTGATGGCCGTAGCGCCCTTCCACGGCCCGTTGACAATCCGCATTGGCGAAGTGGAACACAGTATCGGTCATGAAGCCGCACAACACGTGTATGTGACGAGATTCTCGAATCGACGACCGGGAGGAGCCCGATGAAAGCGAGAATCTCACGGCGGAAATTCTTGCGCCTGGGAGCGATAGGGACAGCAGGTCTTACAGGCGCAGCAGCCCTGGCTGCCACCCAATGGACGCGCGATACATCCACACTCGAGACAAATCAGTCACGCTTGGAACACGATCATGCGGGCGTCGTTGGCCGAGTCGATCACGTACGCAATGGCTTCGATCCCATGGCACTGCTCACGGATTTCGATTACGGGCGGGTGAGCACGCTCGCCACCGGTCAGCCCCTACGCGAGTATGTAGTGGTCGCCTCGGACAAAGAGATCGAAGTCGCACCAGGGATATTCTTCCCTGCCTGGACGTATAATGGCCGCGTCCCCGGCCCGACCATACGGTGCACCGAAGGCGACAGAGTTCGCGTGAGATTCGTGAACGGAAGCGCACACCCTCACACGATCCACTTTCACGGCATCCATACTGCTGAGATGGACGGCGTACCAGGGATCGGGGCGGGAATGATCGCACCCGGCGAGAGCACCGTCTACGAGTTCGATGCTGAACCCTTCGGCTGCCATCTCTATCATTGCCACGCGGTCCCCCTCAAGCGGCACATTCACAAGGGGCTCTATGGGGCCTTCATCATCGATCCCAAGTCGGGCAGGCCCCCGGCTCGTGAGCTGGTCATGGTCATGAACGGTTTTGACACCAACTTCGATGGCGAGAACGAGATCTACGCCGTGAACACCGTAGCCTTCGAGTACCTGCAACGCCCTATTGCGATCAGGCTCCATGAACTCGTGCGGGTCTACTTGATCAACATCACAGAGTTTGATCTCCTCAACTCCTTCCATCTCCACGGAGAGTTCTTCTGGTGGTATCCCACAGGCACGAGCCTTCAACCAGCAGAATATACAGATACCGTGATGTTGACGCAGGGTCAGCGGGGCATTCTGGAGCTCAAATATAAGTTCCCCGGCAAGTACATGTTCCACGCTCATCAGAGCGAGTTTGCCGAGCTGGGCTGGGCCGGATTCTTCGAGGTGACACCGTGAAAGCTGTCACACAAAAACGAGAAGCAGCAGAGACTCAGACAAGAAGACTCCGTCTGCCCGCTTGGCTTCTCACCCTACTACCCTTGCTCACTCTGGCTATGCTCTTGTGGGCTTTTGTTGCGCTTGATCCACTCCGCTCCCTGACGGGCGATCTTCCGCCCATCGAACTATTGACCATCGAGCGAATTGAGCTCAGGCCGGAGGGAATGATCGCACACGTGGTCAACGGCGGCCCGCAGCCTGTGACTCTCGCTCAAGTTCAAGTAGATGATGCCTACTGGCCCTTCGAGATCCAGCCTAGTTCTGAGATTCCCCGACTTGGCCGAGTCACAGTGACAATCCCGTATCCGTGGGTTGAAGGAGAGGCTCACACTGTACGACTCGTCGCCAGCACGGGCTTGACATTCGATAAGACCGTCGAGGTGGCCGTCGAGACGCCGAGGTCCGATCTCAGCTTCTGGCTCATGTTCGCTTTGCTTGGTTTCTATGTGGGCATCGTGCCCGTTTCTTTGGGATTGATGTGGTTCCCACTGCTTACGCGATTGAGTCAGCAGGGCTTGAATTTCATCCTGGCTCTGACTGTTGGCTTGCTCGTCTTCTTGTTGGTAGACACGGTGCTCGAAGGTGTTGAGGTCGCACAGCAGATTCCCAACGTCTTTCAAGCCGTACCGTTGATCTTCTTTGCCGGCATGCTGAGCTTTCTGGCGTTGCTCGCTGTCCGTTGCAGTCGGGATGCGACCGATCGCTCGACAGGCTCTGGGAGACTCTGGCTGGCAACGATGATTGCCTTGGGCATTGGTTTACACAACTTGGGTGAAGGCATGGCAATTGGTGCAGCCATCGCCCTGGGTGAGGCAGCTCTGGGTTCGTTTCTCGTGATCGGCTTTACGCTTCACAACATCACAGAAGGCATCGGCATCGGAGCCCCGATGACGCGAGACAAGCCCAGTCTCCTCCAGCTGGCAGGACTGGCGATGCTCGCAGGCGGTCCGGCAATTGTTGGAACGTGGATCGGGGGGTTTTCGTATTCTCCCATCTGGGCTGTGTTGTTTCTGGCTATTGGCGCCGGTGCGATTCTACAGGTCATTTATGAGGTCACTCGACTGTGGGTGATTCAGGAGACTGACGCTGCGCTGCCAGCGGCATCTTGGGTGAATGTAGGTGGATTGGCCGCAGGCATCGCCATCATGTATCTCACAGCGTTCTTGGTGAAGTTCTAGCGAGGAATCTGGTTGGAGTGGCGCGCTTTAATACAGACACTACCATTGCTACGGCCACCGAAGTGCTGGAGAGACGCAGCAAGAAGGGACGGTTCGGCCGGCTACTGCCCTTCTTGGGGCCGGCCTTCATCGCTGCCGTTGCTTATATCGACCCCGGCAACTTCGCCACGAATATTCAAGGCGGTGCACAGTTTGGCTATCTGCTCATCTGGGTGATCATCGCCAGCAACCTGATGGCCATGCTGGTCCAGGCGCTCTCCTCCAAGCTGGGAATTGCTACGGGCCTTAATCTGGCTGAACACTGCCGCGCGCGCTTCCCCAGGCCGGTCGTCTGGGCCATGTGGATACTGATGGAGGTCGTGGCCATGGCCACCGATCTGGCAGAATTCTTGGGAGCCGCACTTGGATTCAATCTGCTCTTTCACATCCCCCTATTCGTCGCTGGGCTCTTGACTGGAGTCGTGACGATGACCATCCTCGCTCTCGAGCGCTACGGCTTTCGCCCGCTGGAAGCGGTCATCACATCCTTTGTGGGCGTGATCGCCGTGAGCTACGTGATCGAGATCTTCATCGCCAAGCCGGATTGGGGGCTGATCGGCTATCATGCCATCGTGCCACAGTTCAACGGTACGGAGAGCATCCTGCTGGCAAGCGGCATCCTGGGTGCAACGGTCATGCCGCACGTCATCTTCCTGCACTCCTCGCTGACGCAGGGACGCATCGTCACCCGCGACCCCCAGCAACTGCGCCGCCTCTTTCGTTTTGAGTTGCTCGATGTCATGATGGCAATGGGGATTGCAGGCCTGGTGAACGCAGCGATGCTCATCATGGCCGCTTCGACTTTCTTCTCCCAAGGTCTGACGAGCGTCGGCACCATAGAAGAAGCGCACCGGACGCTTCAGCCATTGCTCGGCGTCGCCGCCGGCTGGATCTTTGCGCTGTCACTGCTGGCCTCCGGGCTCTCGTCTTCCACAGTCGGCACAATGGCCGGGCAGGTGATCATGCAGGGCTTTCTACACTGGCAGATTCCCGTCTGGATTCGGCGGTTGGTGACGATGATCCCCGCCTTGGTCGTCATTGCTATCGGCCTGGAACCGACGCGGACGCTGGTGATCAGCCAGGTCGTGCTCAGCTTCGGTCTGCCCTTTGCTGTCATTCCCTTGGTGATCTTCACCGCACGGCGAGAGATCATGGGCGTCCTGGTCAATCGCCGTGTGACGACGCTGCTCGCGAGCCTCGTGGCCGCGTTGATCGTCGCGCTCAATATCTTTCTGCTTTATCAGACGCTGTCTGGGGGAGGTAGCTAGGGATGTTCAAGAGACTACTGGTGCCGCTCGATGGTTCACGTCTCGCCGAGAGCGTTTTGCCAGCAGCGGTCTACCTCACCGAGCGTTTCAGCGCGACGATTGTGCTCTTTCACGCTGTCGAGGCAGGTGCCTCTTCGACCGTTCACGGTCAACGGCATCTGTTAAGTGCCGATGAGGCACAGGCATACCTCGATGAAGTCGCTAAGAGCTTGTCAAACACGAGCGCACCCATTGAAACGAATGTACACACAGGCGGCGAGCTTCATGTGGCACAATGCATCATCGATCACGTCGCTGAGTTGAAGGCGGACTTGGTCGTGCTTTGCGCCCATGGACGCGGAGGCTGGCGCGATCTGGTCGTGGGGAATATCGCGCAACAGGTGATTCAGGGTGGCACGACACCAGTCCTATTCGTTCGTCCCGAGCAGGCAAATCAGGCACCGTCGTTCGCTTGCCGCCAGATTCTCGTGCCGCTCGATGGAACACCAATTCATGAACCGGCGCTACCGGTTGCGGCAGAGATTGCCCGTGTCTGTCGCTCCGCGATACACTTGCTCACGGTCGTGCCGACGCTCAGCACGCTCTCGGCGGAACGAGCAGGGACAGGGTTGCTTCTGCCCACGACAGTCGCTGCCGTGCTGGAGCTGGCCGAGCGCGGAGCTATCGAGTATTTGCAGAGCAAAGCGAAAGAAATTATGTCGGATGATCTCGTGGTATCCACAGAGGTGGTGCGAGGTGATCCAGCGTCCTCGCTTTTAGACAAAGCAAAGCATGTGAAGGCAGATCTGATTGTGATGGCTACCCATGGACGACCGAGTATGGACGCGTTCTGGTCTGGTAGCGTGACTCCCAGGGTCTTATTCCGATCCACAACACCGGTCTTGTTAATACGTGTGTCTGGGGAAGAATCAGCCCGGTAATCTCCAAGGAGGTCCAAGATGCCCCAACGCGATTATCTCATCGTGCTCAACAAAGACGAAGACACCGCATCGTTCATCGAGATCCCCAGCCATAAAACATTGAAAACGATCCCCGTAGGACACAATCCCCACGAGATCGGCCTCTCACCTGATGGGAAATTCTCCTATGTGTCGAATGCGGGTGGAAACAGCGTCTCCGTGATCGACAATGTCTCGATGAGCGAAGCAGAACGACTGGAACATCCGGAGTATCAATTCCCCCATGACATCAAGATCACGCCCGATGGCAAAAAGCTCTATCTGGCTGTGACGTACGCCAATAAAATCTTCGTCTATCGACGACCCTCTCACGAACTGCTCAAGATCATCCCGACAACTCAACGATTGTCGCACATGCTTGCTCCCACTCCTGACTGGAGGCGCATCTATGTCCCGAACATTGGCTCGCACACGCTTTCGGTGCTCAGCACGCAGACGGACAAGATCGAGCTTCACATTCCTGTCGGCAAGGGTCCTGAGGGTGTGGCCGTACACCCCAAGGGGGAATTTCTCTACGTCGCAAATCAAGATGATAATAATCTGTATGTGCTCAGCACGGAACGCCATGGGATCATTGCCAAACATCCCTTGGGCACTTGTCCGGTGCGTGTGGTCTTCTCGACTGATGGAAAGTATGCCTTCATCGCCAACCGTGAGTCACACGATGTTTCCGTAGTAGATACATCGAGGCATTGGGAAATCAAGCGCATTCCCGTAGGACGCTGGCCGGGGGGCATCGTCTTCGATTCCCAGGGTGCACAGGCATATATCGCCAACAACAAAACCAATGATATTTCGATCATTGATGTGGCTACTCTGAAGGAAGTCGGGCGTATTGACGCCGGAATCCACCCCGATGGCATCGCGTTCTTATCGACAGAGCCCATGTGAGAAATCTCACAGTTTTCTTTGAGTCTTCTTACAGACAATCTCTCGTCTTGCGTTTACAATCACTTCGATCTGATTGGCGACCACTATTGGTCACCCGAGGAGAGGATCACTGTGACCCAAGTCAGTATGGAGTCGAAGCTCCTCGAACTCATGCGCCAGATGAGCGAAGGTGCCCATACGGAAGAGATCGCTGGACGTTTGGGCATCATGCGCCATACCGCGGCCAAATACCTCGAAATCCTCCGCGCCAAGGGCCTAGTTCGCTGTCGCAAAGTGGGCAATGCCAAGCTCTGGCAACCCATGATAGCCGGGCTCGCCATCCGCCCCCTCACCATAGAAGATCTACCAGCCATCTTAGAGCTTCAAAACCAACTCCAGCCGATGGAGGAAGAGGCTCGCACCACCTTTGTCCAGACGCTGGAATACCACATCGAGTACGGTGACGCGGCATTGCGACTGGGTGCTGAACTCCAGGGCCAGCTTGTTGGATTCATCCTTGGGGAGATCCGCGTCTGGGAGTTCGGTGGTGGGGAGAAGACAGGTTGGATCAAAGCACTCATGGTCGCTCCGGAGTATCACCGCAGGGGAATCGGGCGGCAGTTGGGTGAGGCTCTCTTGGAGCATTTCCGCAGTCGTGGGATCGAACATGTGCGCACTCTTGTGAATTGGTACGCGGGAGATCTGCTTGCCTACTTCCGCTCCTTGGGCTTTGAGGTGATGCCCATGTTGCCTCTCGAAAGACGCATGAGCGGGCTCCATAGCCCTGGCACACACCGATCCTCGGCGACCATAGACCCTAGCAAACGAGAGAACGGAGGGGGTTCTCCATGAAGACGGACACCACGAAGATCGGGGCAATTGATTTCATGTACTACGTGGCCACAAAGGAGTTCATGTCAGAGTGGGACAAGGCCAAAGAGGGCGAACTCATCTGTCGGATGGAGCGGGCGATTGGGGGGCTTCCGCGCTACGAGAGCATGGAGAAGATGCTGGAGCTGATGGACGAGGCCGGCGTCGAAAAAGTCTTCATCACCCAATGCAAGATGTGGTCCTACTGGAACAAATGGATGTACATGGACACGAAGCTCGAAGACGTGCTGCAATACACTGAAAAATATCCCGATCGCTTTGTGGGGCTTGCAGGCTATAACCCGTTTCGCATCAAAGAATCTCTAAAAGAGATCGAAATAGCCATCAAGGATCACGGCTTCAAGGGCGTCTATGTGCACATCTACGGCTTTGACATTCCCTTGCACGACAGCAAGATGTACCCGCTCTATGCCAAGTGCGTTGAACTCGATGTGCCCGTCTCGATGCAAGTGGGGCATGTACTAGAATCCATGCCCAGCGACTGCGGTCGCCCCATCTATCTTGATCGCATTGCCTGCGATTTTCCCGATCTCAAGATCATCGGGGCCCACACGGGCTGGCCGTGGGTCGAGGAGCTCTTGAGCGTCTGTTACAAGTGGGACAATGTGTGGTTTGGTGTGGATGCTTGGCTGCCCAAGTATCTCAAGCCCGAGATCATTCAGTTCATCAACAGCCGGATGGGCCAGGATCGCTGCATCTGGGGGACGAACGGGTTGCCATGGAGAGAGAATCTGAAACAGATTGATGAGCTGGGCTTGAAAGAAGAGGCAAAGCGCAAGCTCTTGCGGGAGAACGCCATCCAGCTCTTCAAGCTCTGAGCATGAGTTCTCAAAGCGTATTCGTCGAGCGGACTGATGCTGTAGCCAAGGTGCTCTTGAAGCGCCCGCCGCTCAACATTCTTGACATCTCTGCCTTGAAGGAACTGAGTGCTGCTCTTGAAAGACTGCATCGAGACAAGAGTAAAGTCGTAGTGCTCGCGGCCGAGGGTAAAGCGTTCTCGGCAGGCGTGGACATCAAAGATCACACACCTGACAAAGTGAACGCGATGATGCTCGTTCTGCGCGATGTGTTCGAAAAGCTCTGGGCCCTGGAGCAGCCGACGTTGGCCGTGGTGCAGGGCGCGGCGCTGGGTGGAGGCATGGAGTTGGCGATCGGTTGCGACTTCATTATTGCCTCAGAGAATGCGCAGTTCGGCCAGCCTGAGATCAAAGTCGGAGTCTTCCCCCCGATTGCGTGTCTGCTCCTGCCACGACTACTGCCTTGGCCCAAGGCACTCGAACTCATTCTGACCGGAGAATCCATCACAGCCCAAGAAGTGCATCGTTGGGGGCTGGTGAATCGCGTTGTGCCTTCTGAGCAGTTGGAGGCAGAAGCGAACTCTTTCGTAAACAAACTCACGAGCTTAAGTGGGCCAGCACTGAAACTGGCCAAGCGCGCTTCGCTCATCGGCTTCGGGCAAGAGTGGGGAACGCTGTGGGCGAAGACATACGCGCAAATCGAGCGTCTCTATCTCGATGAGCTGATGAAGCTTGAGGACGCGCACGAGGGCCTGAGGGCGTTCATAGAGAGACGCAAGCCGGTCTGGAAGCAACGTTAGAAAAGGGGGCTTACTCGATGTTCGAGCAGTTTCGCCATTGGTATGAGCAACGCCATGACTACGCACGCGATTGGAAATCGCGCACGGGTGGGAAAGTCATCGGCTGTTTCTGCACGTATGAACCTGAGGAGATCCTCTATGCTGCAGGTATTCTGCCCGTGCGCGTCTACGGGAGCCATCAGCCCAATAGCGTCACGGAGGCGCACATTTTCGGGATGTATTGTCCTTGGACGCGCGATGTGCTTGCTCAGGGCCTGCTGGGCAAATATGCCTATCTCAATGGAATCGCAATTTCGCAGAGCTGCTTGCACTTCCGACAGTGTTTTACAAGCTGGCAGAAGCACGTTCCCTGCGAGTTTTCATACTATTTGCCGATGCCGCATGGCACTCAAAGCCCTCATGGACTGAGATACTTCGCAGAAGAGCTCAAGAAGTTCAAACAAGCTCTAGAAAAGTGGGTCGGGCGGGAAATTACGGATGAAGCTCTCCGAGAGGGCATCGAAGTCATGAACGAGAGCCGCCGCTTGTTGACACAGCTCTATGAGCTGCGCAAGTCAGAAAACCCACCGTTGACGGGTCAAGAAGCGCTCTGGGTAGTGGCCTCAGCACAGATGACCGACAAGCACGAACATAATCAAACACTTAAAGAACTGCTAGAGCGACTTCCCACTCGAAAGCTCGACAGGGCACCCGGCGTTCGGTTGATGCTCATCGGCAGCGAGAACGACGATGTGGAATTCGTCGAGATGACCGAGAAGCTGGGTGCCACGTTTGTCGTGGATGAGAACTGCGTGGGCACCCGCTATTTCTGGCTTGAAGTCGACACCGAGCGTTTCAAGGACCCGCTCGAGGCGATTGCCGCACGCTATCTAGAAAGACCGGCTTGTCCTGCCAAGGATTGGCCTGAACTCTCGCGTTGGCCACACATTGAAAGGCTCGCCCACGAGTGGAAGGTCCAGGGGGCGATCTTGATGCAGCAGAAGTTCTGCGACCCCCACGAGCTGGACATGCTCACGATCAAGAAGCGTTTAGAAGAGATGGGCATTAGAACGCTCTTTCTAGAGTTTGATGTGACAACGCCGGTAGGTCAGTTCCGCACGCGGGTGGAGGCCTTCTTGGAGATGCTGAAAAGCGAAGAGCTTTTCGCGGAGGAATTGTTCTAGCATGGAGATTCTGAAAGCACGTACGACTTCAGATAACCAAAGTGAAGCTCATGACCCGGAAATGCTTATCCACGGCCAGAGCTTGCGTCAACCCCAAGCGCTTCATGAGTGCGAAACTGGTGCAATCGGTGAAACTGAACTTCTGATCTTTGAACTTCTTAAAGATCTGCCAAGCTGCTTCGCGATCCTCAGCCGTCACCGAGACGAGCTGGGTCCGAGCGCTCCTCATCAATTCCTCACCGAACTGAACGGCTACACGATGGCCCAACTCCACGCGGATAAGCGTGATCGTCTCTGCGAAAACGTAGTCGGTGGTGACCAGAGGGAGCGTGTTCCCTTCAAACCACGCTCTGGCGGCTTCATGGTCTGGGTCACGAGCGTCGGTCAGGGCATACCAGCCTCCCGTGTCAACGAAGACCCGTTCTATCATGGAGTTTCAATGCGACCTTTCCCTGCGGTAAAGGATCTCGTCGTGGCGTCGAGCGGCTCCGCGGCCCTTGCCCCGGCCCATACCGATGATCTTAAAGATAGAATCGCTCCTCATGTCTTCTTTAGAAGCACAGATCGAGGTTTCAATCAGTTCCCGCACCAGAGCCGACATGCTCTTGCCCTCGCGCTCCGCACGATCCTTCAAATACTGATACTGCGCTTCCTCCAACACGATGTTCGTCCGCTTCATACACCCTCCATTCGCTATTACACATTACACAACAAGCCATGCGATGTCAAGGAAGAGCTCAGGAGGTCGAGATGAAAACACTGACGAAACACCAGACGGAACCATTGAAGTGTTGGCCCAAAGCGAAAGAATTGAGATTGCGATACTACCAGAACTACGCGACGGCCCACGAGCGCGGGGGCTTGCGCTGGACCGGCGGAGCTTGGGCGTTTGATGCAATTCCAGCGGGCTTGGGTGATGACGTCTACCCGCTCACCGGAGAGCCCTACGGCGCTTCTATTGCACACGATCAAAAATTCTCACTCGAGTGTATGGAGGCTGCAGAGCGTGTGGGTTTCGCCCGCGATCTGTGCTCCTATATGCGCAACTACTGGGGCTCGATCTTGTTGAATAAGTATGCCTTCGGTGGAGAGTTCCCCAAGCCCGACTTCATCTGGCAATCGCACATCTGCTGTAGTCATGCCAAATGGTATCAAGTCGCTAGTCAACTCGAGGGCGGCATCCCCATGTTCTGCGTGGATGTCTCTGTTGGACCGTATGAATCGCTCACACAAGAGAAGCTCGACTATCTGGTGGCACAGATGCACGATGGGATCACATGGCTAGAGAAGACGACGGGGCGAACGTACGACGACGAGAAACTCATTCAAGCTGTGAATAACGAGTGTCGTTCGACGAGCTTGTGGGCTGAAGTCTGTTGCTTGAATAAGAGCATCCCGGCACCCCTGGATGAGAAGACAATGTATTCCCTCTACGTGCTGGCCACGCTCCAGAAGAGCAGCAAGGAGGTCGCCGACTTCTACGAAGAGCTGCGCGATGAAGTCAAAGATCGAGTTGCGCGAGGGATTGCTTCTTCCGAGTATGAGCAGTGCCGAGTGATGACCGACACCCAGCCGCCCTGGGCCTTTCTCGATGTGTTTAGATACTTGCAGAACACCTACGGCTGCGTCTCCATTGGTAGTCTCTACACCTTCGGGCTCTGCGGGATGTTTGAAGTCAAAGCCGACGGCACGTGGGGTCCGCGGGCGACGCCACAACAAATGGGCATCAAAATTAAAACCCGCGATGAAGCACTTAAAATCTTGGCCGATTGGAATCTCTCTCGTCCGGAGTGGCAGCACTTCTACTCGCATGAGCTTAAGAGCGAGATGCTCGTTCGTATCGTCAAAGAATGGCAGGTGGACGGGGTGCTGTTGCACTTCAACCGCGGCTGCGAGGGGCTGTCGCTGGGCATCGCTGAGAATAGACTCGCATTACAGAAGGCGGGCATCCCGGTGACGCCCTTTGAAGGCAACATGGGCGACTGGCGGGAGTTTGACAAGACAAGAACCCTTGCGCGCGTGGATGCATTCATGGAATCGCTCCGGGTCCCACGCATCGAACGAGCTGCATCAGGAGCGTGATGGACATGATTACGGCAGGCATTGATGGCGGCGCACGGACCATCAAAGTGCTGATCTTGCAAGACGGCAAAGTGCTAGCTAAGAGCTCTTCTGTTACGGGGTTCGATCAAGAGGCCTCGGTGGCCCAGGCGTTCCAAAGCGCTCTGCAACAAGCGGGCCTCGAACGCGAGCAACTTCAGCACACCACAGCCACCGGCATCGGGCGTAAAGTGCTGCGCACGGCTTCAATGGCTCAAAGCGAGGTCACGGAGATGAGCGCCGACGCCAAAGCCGCAGTCTTTCTCTTTCCATCGGTACGCACGGTGATCGACGTCGGAGCCGAAGAGGGCCGTGCGATCCGTTGTGAGCCCGACGGACGAGTCAAAGACTTTGCTGTCAACGAAAAATGCGCTGCCGGTGCGGGGACGTTCGTCGAGACGATGGCCCGCACACTGGAGATCCAGCTCGAAGAGGCGGGAGCACTCTCCCTCAAGGCCGAGAAAGTGATCCCGATGAACGCCCAGTGTGCGGTCTTTGCCGAGAGCGAAGTGGTTTCATTGATCCACTCTGGAGCGGCGAAGGAGGAGATCATTCGCGCTGTGCACGAGGCGATGGCCGACAGGATTTCTGCGATGGCTCGGCGGGTGGGCGTCGAACGAGAAGTGGTACTCGTCGGCGGTGTTGGAAGAGATATCGGCTTCATCCAGGCTCTCACGGGAAAGCTCGAGATGGAACTACTGGTTCCTGAAGAACCGGAGTACGTCGGAGCCCTCGGCGCAGCCCTCATCGCGGCGGAACGGGCAAGCAGTCAAGGAGGTTGAAATCCCACTATGGCAGAGGCAACTCTAACAGCTCCGAAGCGCGAATACTGGCGCTGGAAAGAATACAACTGGCGAGATGAATCTCTCGATTGGCGTCAAGCAAACGTGATCTCCGTCGGCATTGACGTAGGCTCAGTTAGCTCTCAAGCTGTCGTGCTCTGCGATGGAAAGCTTTTTGCGTACAGCAGCCTGCGCACGGGTTCCAATTCTCCGACGAGTGCGCAGCGAGCACTGGATACGGCCTTGCAAGATACGGCAATGCCCCGTGAGAAGATTCAGTACATCGTCGCAACTGGCTACGGGCGCGTGAACATCCCGTTTGCACAGAAGGCGATCACCGAGATCGCCTGCCACGCCCGCGGGGCTAACTTCATCTATGGACCCAGCGTGAGAACGGTCTTAGATATGGGAGGTCAAGATTGCAAAGCGATTCGTTGTGATGAACGAGGCAAAGTGACAAATTTCTTGATGAATGACAAATGCGCGGCGGGCACGGGCCGGGGAATGGAAGTGATGGCAGAATTGTTGCAAGTCCCCATTGAAGAGGTCGGTTCTGCTTCTCTTTCACCGCCCGAGGAGCCGCCGCCAGTGAGCAGCACTTGTGTTGTCTTTGCGAAATCAGAAGCGCTCGGTTTGCTGCGGCAGAACTGGTCGAAAGAGAAAGTGCTCGCGGCCTTTTGTCTGGCGATGGCCCATCGCACGGTCGAGCTTCTGTCGCGGATCGGAGTCGAGAAAGACTTCGCGATCACGGGTGGGATTTCCAAGAACGTCGGAATCGTCAAACGCATCGAAGCGGAGCTGGGAATACAGGCATTGAAGCCCACCATTGACCCGCAGATCGCAGGAGCATTGGGCGCGGCACTCTTTGCCAAGGCGCTCTATGAGAAAGAAGGTGCTGGGAAAGCTTCTTCTGGAGGCTGAGATGCTGGCCAACTACGGCTACAAAGACGGTTCCGGCGAGTATTTCATCGCCATCGACACAGAGAAGTGCAATGGCTGCGGGGCTTGTGTGACTGCCTGCCCCATGGGCCTTTTCGAAGTTGTTGCTGACCCCTTTGATCCGTTGGCTGAGAACCAGATTGCCGTCGTCAAAGAAGAGCATCGCAAGAAGCTCAAGTATAGCTGTGCCCCCTGCAAGCCTACGGGCGAGCGCCCGCCGCTGCCCTGCGTGATGTCTTGCCAACCTACGGCAATCGCACATTCTTGGTGAGTGCCATGCAGGTCGCAATTGACGGACGAGCTGTTTCTGCGTGTCGCGGAGCAACCGTCTTAGAGGCTGCGCGCGCGGCAGGCATCTATATCCCGGCGCTCTGTGCTCATCCCGACTTGATGCCCGGTCCTCGTGCGCAACCAATCTCGACCATCTATCGCAGCACAAACAAGCTCGAAAGCGATGGGAGTTCACGAACGCAGGGTTGCCAGCTTTGTCTTGTAGAAGTCAACGGAGAACTACATCGCGCCTGCGACACAGTCATCTCTGAGGGAGTGAGCGTTCAAACAGACACAATCCGAGTCCGCGAGGCACGCGGTTTGCATCTTAAAGAGATTCTTCAAGATCATCCCCATGCGTGCTTGATCTGCCCCTTGGCCTTGGGTTGTGATCGGCTGAGCTGTACGATGAATGTGCCTGTCGAGGAGCGGTGTTGCTCGCTCTTTGGTCGCTGCGAATTGCAGAAGATCTCTGAATATATCGGCATCCCACCAGAGACGCCCCGCTATGCGCACAAGAAGCTGCCTATACTCAAGAACGAGCCGCTCTTTGATTTAGACTACAATTTGTGCCTCAACTGCCTGCGCTGTGTGAGTGCTTGCAACGATCTGCGTGGCGTGGGCGCCTTGGGCTTTGTCATCCGGGATAGTCGCGCTCTCTTCGGTACAGTTGGTCCAACGCTCTTAGAGTCAGGCTGTAAATTCTGTGGCGCTTGCGTTGCCGTTTGTCCCACGGGTGCTCTCATGGACAAGGGTGGTAAAAAACTCCAAGATGAAGACTCGCTTGTGCCCTGTCGTGCCGGTTGTCCGGCAGGCATTGACGTGCCACGCTACGTTCGTCTGATTGCGGAAGGCAAGTACCCTGAAGCCCTGGCCGTCGTCCGAGAGCGAGTGCCATTTCCCCATGTGCTGGGATACGTCTGCTATCACCCCTGCGAGACGGTCTGCCGACGAGGCGGACTGAATCAGTCCATCTCCATCTGTCGGCTCAAGCGGTTCGCCGCCGAGCATGATGACGGGAGCTGGAGATTGAAGGTCAAGCGAAGCTTGCCAACGGGCAAGCGAGTCGCCGTCGTCGGTTCCGGTCCGGCGGGATTGACAGCGGCTTACTATCTGGCGCGCAAGGGGCACGCTGTGACTGTCCTTGAAGCTCTTCCACAAGCTGGAGGGCTAATGCATTATGGCATCCCAGCGTATCGTCTGCCGCGTCAGATTCTCGATGCTGAGATCTCTGAAATCGAAGCCACGGGCGTCGAGATTCGAACCAATGTGAAAGTCAACTCTATCGAAGAGCTTTTCGCACAAGGCTTTCAGGCAATTTATCTCGCAGCAGGGGCAACACGAGCACGCAAACTGAACATCCCTGGCGAAGATCTTTCGGTCGATGGCCTCACATTCTTGCGGCGAGTCAATGCAAGCGAACGTGTCTCTGTAGGAGCGCGTGTGGGTGTCATCGGCGGCGGAAACGTGGCAACCGATTGCGCACGCACCGCTCTGCGTCTTGGAGCTCAGCAAGTGGTCATTCTCTATCGCCGCACCCGAGCAGAGATGCCTGCCTACCCTGAAGAGATCGAAGAAGCCGTATACGAGGGTGTCGAGATCGAATATCTGGTGATGCCTCGGCGGATCGAGAAAAGTTCCCCAGGCCTGCGTGTCGAGTGTGTGCGGACACAGCCAGGGCCTAGGCAAGCTGAACCAGAGCCAATCACAGGAAGCGAGTTTTCAATCGAGTTTGATATGGTACTCGTTGCCATCGGCCAAGAGCCGGAACCAAGTCTGCGAGCTGCTCTTGAGGCAAAGCAAGCAGGCGTGTTTGCGGGTGGTGATCTTGTGAGCGGACCCTCCTCGGTGATCGAAGTCATCGCGATGGGGCGACGAGCGGCGAGCGAAATCGATCGCTATTTGGGGGGGGATGGAGATATTAGCGAATGCCTCACCATGCCTGATGAAGTTAACAATCGCCTAGGCCAGGAGCTTGATTTCGCGAGTTCAAAGCGCTATGAAGCTCCGTGCTTGTCCGTCATGGCACGGCGTACAGAATTCGCCGCTGTGGATGAGGGACTATCGGAAGAGGCAGCACTTGCGGAAGCAGCGCGATGCTTGCGATGCGATTTACGACTCAGACTGTCGAGTGTGCCCTTCCCTCCTCAGCGCACAGTCAACCCCCTCACAAATGAGGGGGTTACCAAAGTACCAGATCGCGCTGGGGTCTATCAGCTGTTCGATCAAGACCAGAACGTAATCCAGATCAAGGGTGTGCCTGATTTACAGACTGCGTTGAAAGAGCTATTGCCAAGCGTCAACTCTCGCTTCTTCGTCTATGAGTTGGTCGAGTTCTACACGCAGCGTGAGAGCGAACTGTTGCAGGAATACTTGCAGAAACATGGACGACTTCCCCAAGGCAATGACGAACTGGAAGATCTCTTCTGAACAGCTCGAGAGTGAAAACTGGGAGCGGCGAGGGATCTTCACCGAGCCGAGACTTAGCGAGCTTGTCGCGCTTTACCAGGAATTGGGCTATGAGGTGCTGGTAGTGTCTCCCGATCCCTCAGAGATTGACGACGCGCCTTGTCGTGAGTGTTTCTTGCTCTTTCCAGAACGCTTCAAAGTGCTTTATACGCGTTTGACCGTTTAACTGATCGGAAGACTGCACGTCCTGTATTCACAAGGAATAGCAACAGGGCGACAACATTGAGCAGCCCACCCCACTGGCGTCCCGGTAGCCAACTCAGCAAATCCCCCGCAACCCGCAAGAGCAGTGAAGCGTGTAAGAGAGCAACATGAGCATAGAAGACTTGCTGGAAAGATATGCCTCTTCCCAAGATCGCAGGGAAGATGATCGGCGCGTGCCCAAAGATCATGGAGAAGACGAAGCCCAAGAAGAAAGCGTGCAACATGGCATCATATTTTGGCCCCGTGATGACCTCACCAAATGTGAATGCCAAGATTCCACTTACTCCTAACCACACATAGCCTAC
>JBBIPG010000024.1:0-29441 GCA_037442925.1 Candidatus Fraserbacteria bacterium
GGGCTGATCTCGATGCCGTCATGGATGTGCGAATCGATGCGAACGCCGGGACCTCCCGGCCAGCTTCTGACTTGTAGGCGGCCGCTGGAGGGTATGAAGTTGCGAGAGGGGTCTTCGGCGTTGATGCGGCATTCGATGGCATGCCCCTTCAGTTCGAGTTGCTCTTGCGAATACCCCAACGGTTCGCCGGCCGCCACTCTAATCTGTTCCAGAATGAGATTCCTTCCGGCGCGCATCTCGGAGACGGGGTGTTCCACTTGGATACGAGCGTTCACCTCAATGATGAAAAACTCCTTGCTGGAGACCAAGAACTCGACCGTCCCGGCGTTGTGATAATCGAGCGCTCGTGCGGCTTGAAGAGCCGCTTCCAGAATCGCTTCACGCAGCTTGGAATCCAGATTCGCTGCCGGGGATTCTTCAATCAACTTCTGGTAGCGCCTCTGGATCGAACACTCTCGTTCTCCCCAGTGGACGACATGGCCATGTTCATCACCCAGTATCTGAACTTCAATGTGTCGAGCCTCTGGAAGATACTTCTCGAAGTAGACATCCGGGATGCCGAAAGCGGCTTCCGCCTCGCGCCGCGCGGCATGGAATTGGTTTACCAGCTCAGACTCTTCTTGTACAAGCCGGATACCCCGTCCTCCGCCCCCAGCGGATGCTTTAATGATGAGGGGAAATCCCAGCACGCGAGCGGCCTCACTCGCTTCCGCTTCCGTTTTCAATCCCTGCGTCCCGGGCACGATGGGCAAGCCCGCTCTTGCCAGTTCGTGCTTGGTTGCCAGTTTGTCTCCGCTCAGCTGCATCACCCGATAGCTGGGGCCGATGAATTTCACTTTCGACTCTTCACAGACTTCCGCGAAGTGCGGATCCTCTGCCAGAAATCCATAGCCGGGATGGATCGCGTCCGCATGGGAGATCTCCGCAGCGCTCATGATGGCTGCGAGGTTGAGATAGCTCAATCTCGCTTCCGCAGGGCCGATACAATACGCTTCATCGGCATGGCGAACGTGGAGTGAGTTTCGATCCGCTTCCGAGAAGACGGCCACAGAACGGATGCCCAATTCCCGGCAGGCTTCGACGACTCGGAGTGCGATTTCACCCCGGTTGGCGATGAGGATCTTCTTGAACATGCTCACGATGCGGCAGGCTCGATGGCGATGAGAGGCTGGCCATACTCAACGGGTTTGCCTTCTTCCACAAGAATCTCCTTGACGATCCCGGCTCGCTCCGCTTGGACTTCATTCATCACCTTCATGGCCTCAATCAGACAGACTGTATTCCCGATCTCGACACGGTCACCCACTTCTACATAGGGGTCTTCCTCTGGCGAAGGTCGACGATAGAAGGTGCCGACGAGGGGAGCTTTGACGATGTAGCCGGCAAGAGGCGTCTCCTCTTTGGCAGGAGGGGGAGCGCTCACCTCCGTTGGCTGGGTGGGAGTGGCTACGGCTATGGCCGGACTGTTGCTCGTGCTCATGGAGGCCTGGACAGGCCCTCCCGGCCCCTGACGTTTGAGCAGGAGCCGGATCTCGCCACGCTCTAGCACGAGCTCTGTGAGCGTCGAGCGCTCGAAGAGCTCGACGAGAGCCTTGATCTCCTCTACCTCCATTTGGCCTCATCCTCCTTAGGCATTCTCAGTCTGGGTTGCTCGGAGGCCGGGGTCTTAGCATACCTCAAGGGGTTCAACTCTTGCAAAAGACCCTCCGGCTTCCTACAATGCACTTGAGGTGTAGGCTTGAATGGATCCTTTCATAGGATTCGTATTGCTGGCGCTCCTAACTCTTCTCTCGAATCTCTTTACGGCCTTTGAGATCGTCATGGCCTCGCTGGGTCGGGTGCGACTCACCGCCTTGCTCAAGGAGCATCCTCAACATCGCCGGTTCCTTCAAGCCCTATTGGATTCCCCTCATCTCATCGTGCCTGCCTTGGCCCTCGCGGCGGATTTGACGATTGTGGCCGCAGGAGTCTTAGTAACCGGTCTCACCTTCCAGCTCTTCCCGCAACTTAAGCCCGTTCTGAAAGTCATTCTCGCCTTCTCGTTCGCCACGCTCTATCTCATCATCTTGGGGGAGCTTCTCCCCAAGCACGTCGTGCGTGGGCAGATGGCTGGATGGATGCTTCATCTGCTTCGTCCCCTCTACTGGATTGTCCGCCCCCTTGTACCCGTCATCGGCTTCTCCCAGGGACTGACGCGCAGCGTCCGCCGTCTGCTACGTCTGCCCAGCCGAGAAGGGGCTGCACCCGCACCCATCAGC
Organism: Candidatus Fraserbacteria bacterium; assembly: GCA_037442925.1. GTDB lineage: Bacteria > Bipolaricaulota > Bipolaricaulia > RBG-16-55-9 > RBG-16-55-9 > RBG-16-55-9. The sequence goes on from JBBIPG010000024.1 coordinate 2,259, forward strand.
GATGAACAGATGAAGTTTCTGCTCGAGGCAGCGGAGGAACACGGTCTGCTCGATGAAGAAGAAGAGCGAATGATCTGGAAGATCTTGGCCTACGATGACCTAGTGGTCCGGCAGGTGATGGTCCCTCGTCCTGAGGTGGCCTTAATTGCTGTAGAAACCCCACTCACCCAGATACGCGAGATCATTGCTCGCGAAGGCCACTCGCGGTATCCGGTGTACGAGGGTACCCGGGACAACGTCGTTGGAATCCTTCACGCCAAAGACCTCTTGCGCTTCGGCTACTCGGAAAAACAACAACTCGAAGCACATCGGCGTCGACTCCAAGAAGATCTGCCCAAGAGATTGCGGGAAGTTGAGGTGGAAGCAGAGAAACGCGGTATCGATCCCAAGACAGATCCCGCCTACCAGGCTGTACTGCAAGAGCAAGCCTTGGTCAAAGAAGAGATGAATCGGCTGCGAGAGCGCTTGAATAAAGTCACGTTACGCGATCTCGTGCGGCCGCCCTTTTTCACGCCCACGATCAAACCCATCAACGATCTGCTCCGTGAATTTCAGCGCAACAAGAAACACATGGCCATTGTGGTCGACGAGTTCGGGAGCATGGCGGGCATCGTCACGCTGGAAGACATTCTCGAAGAGATTGTGGGAGAGATCAGCGACGAGTACGATCAACCGCAGAAGCCCATCCAACAGTTGTCCTCACGGGAGTTCTTGGTGGAAGGGGATACCGAACTCAGTCTGATCAATGAAGAGTTGGGGTTGAGCTTGCCGGTCGGCGGAGTGGTCACCATCGGGGGATTGGTCACTCAGCGACTGGAAGAGATCCCCCGTCCGGGACGTTCCCTTTCCATTGATGGGGTGATGATTACTGTCGAGAGCGCCACCGCCCGCGAGATTGTCAAGGTCCGACTCAGGCTCCCGGAGGCTGTCTCTTCCCCTCCGGAGATCGGAAGAGCCTTTGTCTTGCGGACATTGAATTTCGCTCCGGCATTCTCTAAGATGGCCCGATCAACCAAGGAGGGATGCGAGTGAGACGGTGGTGGATTCTTCTGATCTACCCGCTCAGCCTTCTCGGCTGGGCTGCCATAGCCGTACCAGCAGAGCCTGTCTATCCCCATTACACGTTGACAGTCACGTTTGACCCCAAGCGACACACGATCAGCGGCGACGAGATCGTAGAGTATGTCAACGATGCGACGACCCCCTTGAACGCCCTCTACTTCTTGTTGTACCCCAACTACGAGCGCGAACCCAATCCCTATCTGGAAGAGAGCCAGTTGGATGCCCTCTACCCGGGAGGATTCAATCCGGCCTCGATGAGAATTCACGCCGTGAATGACGCAGCGGGAAACCCGCTGTCATATGAACTTATGGAGGGTCCCGCCATCTCTCAGACGTATTCGCTCCAAGATACGCTCCTGCGAGTCAAACTTCCGCAGCCGCTCGCTCCCGGCGCTCAAGTGAAGCTGGTCATTCGCTTCACCACGACATTCCCTCAGACGCTTCGCGGCGATGAAGGGTACTATCGGGAACTGCATACCTGGCGATTTGGCTGGAACCCTGTCGCGATCTCCGCCCAAGAGCTCATCGAGGGGGAGTATATCTCTTCAGAGCGCCCATACTACAAACAGATCTTCCCTGCCGCCCTCTATGATCTCACCTTAACCCTGCCCAAGGAGTACCAGGCAGCCATCGGGGCCGATCATCAAGAGGTTCAGGAGGAGACAGACAAAGAGAAGACGATTCACGCGCTGAGTGCCGTCCCTGTTCGCTCGGTGCCCTTAAGTCTCAGCCCGGATTTTCGCGTGTATGAGTTCCCGGATCCCGAGATTCCCATCCTCGTTTATTATCTACCCGGCCATGAGGCTGCTGCGCGGCTGATCGCCAGCTATGCCATAGAGAGCTTAGACTACTATCGAAAACGCTGGGGCGAATATCCCCATCGGCGGCTCGTCGTTGCGGAGACAGCCTCCTCTCAGGCGAGCTTCTCCGGAGCCACAGGAGATGTGCTCGTTCTACTCAACCAGCAATTCTTCAGTGAGAAAGATCTCGCGGTTCCCAACATCATCGACCGTTTGCTCGATGACGTCATCGCCCACGAGGTGGCACACCAGTGGTGGGGGATTGGGATCAGCTCCGATCTGAACGCGGAGAATTTCCTGAGCGAATCCTTTGCCCAATACTTCTCGATCACGTATTTCGAAGAGAAGTATGGGGCGTTTGAGCCGAACGTCTTCCAGTTGGAGCGCGATGGACTTCTGGAGAGATTCGTGGAATCCCAGTTTGGGTACATCAACCTGCGCGAGCACCTGCAGGGGGAACTGCCCTACATGCTGGCTGTGAAGAACGAGTTCGATGAGGCGATCATCAAGCCCCAGCAGGACGTGAAATTCCTCAACTACTCGGGCGAGCGCCTGTACAGCAAAGGCTATCTCATGCTGCGGGCACTGCGCGGCCTCATCGGAGGGGAAGCGATGGATAAGCTCTTGGTCGCCTCTTATGAGCGCTTCCTGCGACGGGTTGTGACCGTGGAGGAATTCGAAGCCTTGGCTCAAGAGATCTCAGGACAGGACCTCCGTGAGTTCTTCGAACAAGCCCTTCACAAAGATGAAGCAGAGGAGGGGCGCGCTCCCTATGCCGATTATGGCGTCGACCGAGTCGACTCGCGCCGAACAACCGATGGCAAATATGAGTATATCGTGTATCTCTTCCGGCGAGGGGATCTGCGGTTGCCGGTGGAAGTTGTGGCTGTGGATCGCACAGGAGAGCGGCACAAGCAAGTCTGGAAGGTCGACGACCAAGAGTCAGGCAATTTTGTGATGGTCTTTGACACATCCAGTGCTCTCTCTCAAATCGAGGTCGATCCGGAGAGTTGGACTCCGGATATCGACCGGCTGAACAACTACTACGTACTTGAGGGTTCGTTCTTGTTCCCCCGCAAGGTGCAGATCCTCGCTACCGGGGAGAACGCTCTCCCTCTCGATGCCTACTTGATCCGCTTCAATCCCTTCAGTCAGTTGTTAGAGGGCGGGTATCTCTTGGATCACCGCTGGCTCTTGGGGCCGGGTTTTGCCGCGTTCATAAAGGACCTGGGGCGCGGAAGTTCCATAAGCGCCCTCGCCGGACTGATGCCGGATCGACAGATCATCGGCCAGCTCGCTTGGCAGAAGACCTTCTACTCCTATCCTGAACTGGGAATCCTTGGAACGTTTTGGGAAGCAACGGACCAACTGGAAATCTCACTGCTTCGTCGACCCGATTCCACAGGAATTCCATCCCTGGACAAACAACTGGGCGCCACGGGTCGGATTGCGAATGTGGTGGGTGTGAGTTGGATTCACCAAGAATCGCTCCGACAACGTCTGGCTGGGTGGGCTTCGATTCTGAATGATCCCGAAGCGTTTACGCGGATGGAGCTGGGTGGCTGGAAAGATGTTCGCCTGGGGCCTGACGTTCATCTGGGTGCTCGTTTGGCATTCGGCTGGGGGCAAGGAGATCTGGGGATCTTCCACTTTAACTTGTCTCCACTAAGCAGCTTCGATAAAGTGTCAGACTTCCCCTTTGTGGGGAGCGTCCGGTTGCTGGGAGAACTCGATTTCACCTTTCCCTTTCAACGCGACATGAGGTACAACTTGCTCAACATCGCGATGCTTCAGGATATTGACGAGCGGATCAGGCTACGTTTTGGCGATACGTGGGATCGTCTGGATCAAGTGGATCTCGGAAATCTTGAAACGCTCAAGTTAGAGCTGGGCTTCGAGATGACGTTTAGCGGCAGCACGTTGGGTGGGCTCTTCCCGTGGCAACTCACGGTAGGTGTGGCATATCCCCTGGGGCCGATTGAGCAAGAAGACCGCCAAATCAAGCAATACATCAGCGTCTGGACGCCCTTGTTCTAAGGGTCTTGTGTCATGGCTTCTGCTGGCGAGAGACTACAAATCGTCCGCACGATCCACGAAGTCCATGAGGCCATCGCCATGGCACGGCGTGCTGGCCAACGCATCGGCTTCATCCCGACCATGGGATATCTACACGAAGGGCACGCCAGCTTAATTGATCTTTGTAAGAAGCACGCCGATTATCTGGTAGTGAGCGTCTTTGTCAATCCCACGCAGTTTGGCCCCCAAGAAGACTTCACCCGATACCCAAGGGATCTTGTGCGGGATCGTACGCTCATCAAGGCGCATGGGGCGCATCTGCTCTTCGCTCCTTCGGTGGAAGAGATCTATCCCGAAGACTCGTGCATTCGCTTTGCCATTCTAGATCTTGCGGATCATCTCTGCGGTCCGAAGCGACCCGGGCATTTCCAGGGAGTACTCCTCGTCGTCTCGAAGCTCTTCCACATCGTTCAACCCGATGTGGCCGTCTTTGGTCAGAAAGATCTTCAGCAGCTTGTGATCATCCAACACCTTGTGAGAGACCTCAATTTCCCGATTCAGATTGTGGCAGGTCCCACGGTGCGGGAGCCGGATGGCTTAGCCATGAGTTCCCGCAATTCGTATCTTTCGCCCAAGGAACGTGAGGCCAGCACGGTGCTTTATCGTGCGCTCCAGCAGGGCAAAGGACTCATAGAAGCCGGTGAACGTCGCGCCTCGGCTGTGACGAAGGCGCTCACGAATACGATCTCTCAGGTGCCATTCTCTCGACTTGACTATATCGAGATTGTCGAGGTAGAGCGTCTCCAGCCGATCGAAGAGATTGAGGGCCGCATCGCCATAGCTCTTGCCGTCTATATCGGACAGACGCGCTTGATTGATAACATCGTCCTTGAGGTTCGTGATGGCAAAGTCCGTGAAATCCCATCTCTCACCTGAGGAAGTTGTCACTGAAAGTGCTGACGAAACCAGGGTGTGGGGGCAGAAGTTTGCCAAGCAACTCCATCCCGGTGACTGCCTCTTGTTGATCGGCGAGTTGGGGGCGGGCAAGACCACGCTGGTGCAGGGCTTGGCGGAAGGGCTCGGGCTTGATCCCAAAGAGATCATCTCGCCCACGTTTGTGCTCATTCGTGAGCACGAGGGGAAGATCCCTCTCTATCACATCGACGCGTATCGCATTCAAGACCCCAAAGAATTGCTCGAAGTTGGGCTGGCAGAGTACTTTGAGCGACCGGGCATCACGGTGATCGAATGGGGCGAGAAGGTGCGAGAGGTTGCGCCCCGCCATGCTATAGAGATTCGGCTGGAGATTCTCGAGGGAGATCGACGTCGGATTCAACTCATTCGTCCGAAGAAATCTTGATTTGCAATCGTTTCTGACGAAGGGCATACTGAAACCATGGACGTGCGCGAATTGAACGAAAGCGTGATGCCAAGCGAGGTCTTTGCCGCCGTGTCGTATGATCCCGAGACGCGAGAAGTAGGAATTCAATACGGCTATGTCTTGCTCAGTCTCCCGCGGGAAGACTTCGAGAGCTTTCTCAGTCTCTTGCTCGAAGCCCAAGAGAAGTTGCCTGGCAAGCCAAGGGGAAAGGGGGAACCGTGACCGCTGAGAAGAAGCAGGAGCTCTTTGCAGCAGGCGCAGGCAAGACGACTCCGTCTGAGCTGCCGGCCCCGAAGATCGCATTTACTCCCGAACAGATCGAGATGCTAAAGAAGCCGATTGAACCCAGCCGTGTCCAGCGGCGTGTCGGATTCCGGGGTCAGCAATTTGAATATCTGCCCATCCATGACATCATCGAGACGGCCAATCGGATCTTTTCTTTCGGCGGCTGGCAGCGCGAAATCCGTCGCTTGGAGAAGGTCTATCAAGACGAGACCGAGGGTGTGTATAGCGTGGGCTATCTCTGTGAGTATCGCGTCCGCGTGGGCGACATCATCCACGAAGATGTGGGCTTTGGCTCCTCCTCGAATCAGCCTGATCTTGCCCAAGCGCACGAAATGGCCGTCAAGGGAGCTGTCTCGGATGCGATCAAACGTTGCTTCCGAGCGTTTGGGGATCAATTTGGGCTCAGTCTCTACAAGAAGCATGAGCTGGAGGAAGTTGCCCCCAGCGGGCCGCGGATCGCCACCGAAGCTCAACTGGGGAGGCTGCGCAAGACCCTCCGAGCGCACAACCTCAAGGAAGAAGCGTTACTCGAGTACATCAAAGCGAAGATGGGAAGCGAGTTTTCTAGACTCGAAGAGTTGCCCTTGAAAGTCGCCAGCCGTGCCATAGAGCGATTCACTCAAGACGAGGCTGCTTTTGTCAAAGAGATTCAAGAGATCGCTCAAGCGAAGTAGTTTCTGGGCGTCATTCTCGATAACGCCAACTGAATTCCCAAAAGAGTAGAGAGGTTCAGAACAAGAGGCATGATGACAAGAGAGGCCAATTGCGTTGCTCGGTCGATCACAACATAAGCTCCCGGCAGCTGGGCGAAGAATCGAGCGAGTTCCATTAAGCTTATGAGTATCGCGCTCTCAATGCTACCAAGTGCCACGGCAACAGGATCAAGAAAGATCGTGGCTGCGATCAAGACGAGCACACCCAGCCACAGCGCGATGGTCGCCAGAGGCACTACGACCAGATTCGCCAGCAAAGCGCCCAAGTAGATGCGATGGAATTGATAAGCCAGAATCGGGGCGACCGCGAGCTGAGCTGCAAGAGAAACGAGTACGAAAGCAACAGTCAGCTCCGCCAATCGAAATGAGACTCGCTTCGGTAGTGATGAAGCTACATTCCAGCGCACGCGTAGGCGCTCGCCCTGCTCTTGAATGAGAGGCAAAGCCAACTCTACTGCCATGATAATTCCAGCTGTGGCGGCGAAGCTCAACTGGAAACTGACATCGAAGAGCGCTTGAGGTGTCCAGATGCAGATCACGAGCGCTGCGGCACACAGCCCTTGAAGCGGATCAATCCAGTCTTTGAGAATCCAGCTCCTCTCCGCCATGACCCAGCCCACAGTGACAAAAGCAAACATGAGCGATGCTCGGACGAGGCTGACTTCAAAGCCGACGAGCAATAGATATGCGAACACCAGTGGGATGAGAGACACGTAGATTTGGCTGACAGAGAATCGAAACGATCTAAGTGTTCCCCAGAAAAGCCCGAGTAAGATTCCCAGATTGAGACCGGAAACGGCTAGGACATGCATGACACCGGCGTCCCGAAAGCTCGCCTCCACTTCTTCGCTGAGATAAGCTCGCTCTCCAAAAAGCAAGCCCTTCAGGAGCCCGCTGGCTGCTGGAGATACAGAGCGATCGATCAGCTCGAAAATCTGTCGCCGTGTTTGATAACCCCAATCCCAGATCACATCGCCTCGATGTGTGGCCTTCTGCTGGATCTGGCGAGCGCTCCAGAGACTGCCTATACCCCAGATGTTTCGATTCAGCAGATACTCTCGGTAATTGAAGTCTTCAAACTCCCAGGGGATCTCGAAGCGTGCCTCGATCTCCAATTCGTCTCCGTAGTCAATCAACTCGTATTCCCCGTTTGGGTGGTAATAGAAGATCTGAAGCCGACCTGGCCATCTTGGGGGCTGAAGAACGAAACTGCTTCGCTCCGGACGATGATCGGGGTAACTGACGACAATCCCGCGCACGCTTTTTAGATTTTCAAGTAGCGGGTATAGCTGCTCTACCGGAATTCGAGCTTGAGAATAAACAAGTGCTCCTAAGGCCGTAAGCAAAAGGAGAACTGCCGAAGGCCACTGGGTGTACTGGAAGAGGTAGAGAATGCTTGCGAGAATGAGCAGCCCAAGGACGATCAGCCAGATGTGGAGCGAAGATACCCAGGGACTGACTTCACGTCCCAGCAGGATTCCCAGCATCCAAGCAAACGCTATGAAGAACAACGGTCGCCGTGGCACCATCTCATCACCGAGATAAGTGGATATCGGTGTTACTACTGTTATATAGTTTAGATGAACTTTCGGGGGCTTGTCAAGGCTGTCGGCAAAGCGTGCTTGTTTTTGGTGGGTTCACTTGACGACCACGTTCACCAGCCGCCCCGGCACCACGATCACCTTCTGGATTTGCTTGCCATCAAGCCTCTTTTCAACCTGCTGAAGAGCACGCTTCTCCAATTCCGACTGATTCTGACTTATGTCGACCGATACGATCATGCGATCGCGCACTTTGCCGTTGATCTGGATGATGATCTCGCACTCTGCACTCTCTAAAGCATTGGGGTCGAACGCAGGCCAAGGCTGATCCAACACAGCGCCGTCGTGTCCCATGACTCGCCAAAGTTCTTCTGCGATGAAGGGCGTAAAGGGCGACACGATGAGGATCAAGTCCTCTAGTGCGCGCTTGACCATGGGCTTATTCAACTTTCTGGAGTGCGATGTGGTGTAATCCGAAAGCTCGTTGGTCAGCTCCATAATGGCAGCGACAGCCGTGTTAAAGTGAAACTGTTCGATGTCTTCTGTGACGGCTTTGATCGTCTGATGGAGCTTCTGCCAGACTTTCTTCTCTCGCTCCGTGAATGTGTTGGGATTGAGATCGCTTGCATCGACATCAGCGAGTTTGCGGGTATGAGAGCAGACAAGTACCCAGAGGCGATTCAAGAACCGAAAACTGCCGCGCACGCCCTCATCGCTCCACTCGATGTCGCGGTCCGGTGGTCCCATGAAGAGCGTGTAGAGTCTCTCGGTGTCGGCCCCATACTGGTCTATCACTTCTTGGGGTGAGACCACGTTAAGATGAGATTTGGACATCTTCTGCAAGTCCGTCTGTAGCTCACGTCCGCAGTGTGGACAGCGATTGCCCTCTTGCACCTCAGGGGGAGCAATCCAGTTATGCTCCGAACAGCGATACGAAGTGTACTCGATCATCCCCTGTGTGAAGAGGCGCAGAAAAGGCTCATCGAACTTCACATGGCCCATATCGCGGAGAGCTTTTGTGAAGAAGCGCGAGTACATCAAGTGTAAGATCGCGTGTTCCACGCCACCCACATACTGATCCACAGGAAGCCATTGATTCACGGCTTCTGAGTCGAAGGGCCTGTCGGCATCATGTGGTGAGATAAAGCGCAGGTAGTACCAGCTGGAGTCCACGAACGTGTCCATCGTATCCGTGTCGCGCTTGGCTGGGCCGTGGCACTTCGGGCATGTCGTCTGATAGAACTCCGGGATCTCGGCCAGACCTTTCTTGCCGATGAAGGGGACATCCGGCAAGCGTACAGGCAATTCCTCTTCGGGCACGGGGACAGTCCCACACGTGGGGCAGTGGATCATGGGGATGGGCGTGCCCCAGTAGCGTTGGCGTGAGATGAGCCAGTCGCGCAACTTGTACTTGATCGCGAATCGCCCTTGCCCGCGCTGCCGCAAATACTCCCCAATCTTGTGGAAAGCTTCTTGGCTTGTGAAGCCATTAAACTGGCCGGAATTGACGAGCTGGCCTTCTCCCTCGAAGGCCGCTTGGAGTTCGCCCTTGTTTTCCTCGCTCTCGATGACTCTACGAATCTTAAGTCCATACTTTCGGGCGAATTCGAAGTCTCTGGTGTCGTGACCGGGAACACCCATAATTGCGCCTGTGCCGTACTCCATCAAGACGTAATTGGCAATGTAAATCGGGATCTTCTCACCGCTCATGGGGTTGATGGCATACCGGCCCGTGAAGTAGCCTTCCTTCTCGACGTCCGCGGCACCGCGAGCGATCTCGCCTTGTTGGAGTGCCCTTTGGATGAACGCCTGCATCTCCTCGCGACGCTTGGGATCGCGCTCCTGTGCTATGAACTCTTCAATGAAGGGATGCTCCGGTGCCAACGCCATAAAGGTCACGCCGAAGATCGTGTCCGGCCGCGTCGTAAAGATCTTCAGCTTGTGCGGGGAATTCTCGATGGCAAACTCGGCTTCCACGCCTTCGCTACGCCCGATCCAGTTGCGCTGCATTTTTTTCACTCGGTCCGGCCAGTGTTCGAGCTTCTCTAGATCTTCCAAGAGCTGGGGGGCATATTGTGTGATCTTGAAGAACCACTGAGTGAGCTTCTTCTTAATGACAACAGAATCGCAGCGCTCGCAATGACCATCGATGACTTGTTCATTGGCCAAGACCGTCTCGCAGCCGGGGCACCAGTTGGCGATGGCCTCCGCTCGATATGCAAGGCCATTCTTATAAAATTGCAGGAAGAGCCACTGATTCCAGCGGTAGTACTCCGGCTCGCAGGTGCGTATCTCGCGATCCCAGTCGTACTCGATGCCCCAGGCGTGGAATTGTCTTTTCATCCCTTCGATGTTGGCAATGGTCCAATCCCGTGGGTGGGTCTTATTCTCAATCGCGGCGTTCTCAGCGGGCAGGCCGAAGGCATCAAAGCCCATCGGGTTGAGGACTTGGAAACCGCACATCTTCTTGTAGCGGGCGAACGCGTCGCCGATGATGTAGTTACGTCCGTGGCCGACATGGAGAACGCCGGAGGGGTAGGGGAACATATTGAGGTAGTAGAATTTTTGGCCAGGGTTCTTCGTGTTGACGGCAAAGAAGCCGTGCTCACGCCAGAAGTCGCGCCATCTCTTCTCGATCTTCTTGAAGTTGTATTTAGCTATCCTTGGCATAATCCAGTTCACCTCATGCGCAATTGCTGTACTGGCTTTGTTCCTAGTTGGTTCTTGCTCTTAGGGTGGATTGATGGTTAAAAATTGGAGTCCGTGCTGGGGGCACGGAGCAGCAGGAATAGCATATATGGAAAGACGCGCTTAAACGTCATGCCTTCTCACGCTGGGATTATCTCATAAAGGGGATCGATTGTCAAGATGAGTCTAGTGCATCCAGAGGTCTAGCTCTCCCTTGGCAAATCTCTCCGCTTCATCCAGTACCAGCTTCACCTTCTCTGGGCTATCCATCTCGCAGTAGATGCGGAGCAGTGGCTCAGTCCCGGAGGCGCGAAAGAGCAGCCAGCCGTCGTCGAAGCGGAGTTTGATGCCATCTAATGTCTCGATGCTCTTCACTTGGCAACCCGCGAAGATCTCGGGCTGGTGAGCCTTGAGTTGCTGGACGACTGCGATATGCTCTTCTAGATGATGCAGATCTCGTCGCTCATAGTAATGATACCCGATCTCATCCATGAGTTCTTCAATGAGTTGGCTCAAGGGTTTGCGGTGCTGGGCGACGATCTCCAGCAGCAATAAAGCCATCAGCACCCCATCCCGCTCGGGAATGTGATTCTTGATGGCGATGCCGCCACTCTCTTCGCCCCCGATCAATACATCTTCCGTAAGGAGCTTCTCGCAGATGAATTTGAACCCCACAGGCACTTCGTCGATGGGGGTCGAGTGGCGCTCGGCCACACGCGTGGCCATGTCTGAGAGCGTGAACGATTTCACGGCTTTACCACGCCAACCCCGCGCCCAAAGATGCTCAAAGAGCAGCGCGTAGCAACGATGCGGATCGACGTAGTTGCCCTCTTCGTCCATCGCGGCGACGCGGTCGCCGTCTCCGTCGGTCACTACCCCCACGAGCAGTCGGTCGTCGCGATGTCGCGTTCTCTCCGCCATGAGTACGGCCTTGAGCGGCGTGAGATTGGCTGCCACCGGCTCGGGAGATCGTCCCCCGAAGTACGGATCTTCCCCGTGGCGCACCATCACGTGAGGGATCTTGAGTTCATCGAGCATCGAGGCGATATAGCCCCGAGCGGAACCATACATGGCATCAATGACCACGCGCAAAGGTGCCTCGGCCAACACGCCAGTTTGGAGTAGCTCTCTCACTCGATGGAGGAAGAGAGGCTTCAGATCAAGAGGGTGTGATTTGACCGCGTCACGACTTGAAGCATCGAGCTTCGGAATGCGCTCTGGGATGAGCCTCTCTACAACTTGTGTGATCTCCGGCGGAGCCGCGCTTCCCAGCTCTGTCTTGATCTTGATCCCCAGATATTGCGGTGGGTTATGGCTGGCGGTGACCATGAGCCCGAGTGCCGCCTTCTGATGGATGACGGCATACGACAATGCCGGTGTGGGAACAGGTTCGTGAGAGAGCCAGATAGGGATCTTGTGATGCTCGAGGATGCGTGCGATCTGCTCGGCAAACGCACGCGCCATAAAGCGCGTGTCGTAGCCAATGATGACACCTTGCTCCAGCGAAACAGGCCGGACGCCCCAGCGCCGGTACGACTCCAACTCCATGCGCTCTGGCCCTTTGAGATAATACGCGATAGCTTGTGCCACGCGGGCGACGTTGGCGAACGTGAAATCCCGAGCGATCACTCCCCGCCAGCCGTCGGTGCCAAAGCGGATTGCCTCTTGTGGCATAAAGGCAGCGATCAGCTTTTAGCTTTCAGCGGATCGCTTATGGCTGACCGCAGACTTTCGCTCGAGCAACACTTGACCGCTTCGGGTGATGATGCGCTCCACATTGGCTGGAAGTGCGAGGTTATTGCTTGTCAGGATCTCCAGGATGAGATCCTCCGGAAGCGCCGTTTCCAACCAGATGGCTTCCAAGGTGATCGCACCGTTCTCCACCGGGATCTCCGGTATGGCTTTCTCGATGGCTTTCTTGTACTTGCCTACATCGAACGTATCTGTCATGCCAGTTCCACCTTCTCTTCTCGTGCATACTAGGGTATCTTGCGTTCATAGTTAATAAGGCAATGTATACTCCACGGTGTATTGTACGACGGTCTTGCCCTCTTTGGCCACGGGCACTTGGAACTCGATGGTCTGGGCATCGAGCTTGACGAAATCAGGCTGAGGGTCCACGATCTTCCAGTCGCCCATGAGGCGCTCGCGGACCTGAACAACGACGTCCCGTTCTTTATGATTCGTGAGCGTAATCTGGAACGCATCGCGATACATGCGATCGCCTAGCCTTTCATGGCTTGTCTGAACCCGCTTAGCCACGAGATCGAAGGCCAAGCCTGCCCGCAGCCTCACCCGTTCTCCTACCGGTATATGAGGAATCGTATCTTCACCGATGAACTGCACTCCTTCTGGTGTGCGCTGATAGAGGCGAACGATCCCCGCGGGCAAGGGATTCTCATCGGGAGCTTTGTTGTCAAACTCCACCCACACCTGCACGCCATCTTGCACATACGCCGCGTAGATGTACTTCTTCTCTATCGGGAGGGCATGCGCCTGAACGAAGGCCAATTGAACCGTCTCTCCATCGGGCAGACGGGCAGGTCGCTGAAGAGTGTAGAGATGGTACTCGAAGGAGGGCTGCTCCACGAAGGCGGGAGCTGCCTCTGCAACGGCTTTGGCTGCTTCCGCCATGGGAGGGAGTACGCCTCTTTGAACGCGATGGATCTGACCCGCTACCAAGTTCAAGCGTGCCTGCTCCACGTCAAGCCCGGAGCTATTGGTGATAGAGACCCAACTGTCGAGATCCAGCGCGATCTCTGAGGAATCCATGACTGCCGTATACTGGACATTCCAGTCGAAGCCTTCACTCAAGTAACGGAGTTGAATGGGCTGGAGTCCGGCTGCCTCACTCTTGAGCGTCCAGAGGAGCATGGTGCCCTTCAGTTCTTGTTCGGGGAAGTGGAAGCGCGTGGCGTCCTGAACAACTTGTAGTTGGCCCGACTCCTCTTGGAGGATGATGCCACCTTGAGTGCCGACCAGGCGTCCGCGGTAGGTCATCCCCTGACCTTGGGGCGCGAAGATCTCGATCTCCTGGCCCAGGTGTGATTGTAAAAGCTCTGCAAGTGAGTCAGGATCTTTGAGGAAGCGCTGTTGCAGTAGCTCCAGTGTTTGTGGGATTTCAGCCGTTTCCAGTTTCAGTGAATCTGGCAGCAGCTGTGTGCTGATCCCTTGGATCTCGTACTCTGAGGTTCCTTGAGTGAGTTCGAGTGTCCGCTGATCCTCGATCAGAGCGAGATTCTGGGCTTGGTAAATGGTCAGAGTGATCGTTCCGGGAGAGCCGCTGAGTGGCATAGAAGAATCATTTTGCACTCCTTGGCTTGTGGATGTAGCTAAGAGCAGGAGGAGCAAGGTCAAGCTGACGAGCATGATAGAGATTTCGCGTTTCATCGTTTTGTCACCCCTCAAGGAGAAGCTTATCGTAAGTGGCGGATGGGATTCAAGCGGGAGAGACGGTTGACAAAGATTGGGCGTCGCACCTATAATTTGGGATACGACTGGCGGCGTAGCCAAGAGGTAAGGCGAGGGTCTGCAAAACCCTTACACCCCGGTTCGAGTCCGGGCGCCGCCTCCATCACTGTGGGGCGGTTAGCTCAGTTGGCAGAGCGTCTGCTTGACGTGCAGAAGGTCGGGGGTTCAAGTCCTCCACCGCCCACCCACAAGGGTAGAATGCGGTGGTTCATTGCCTTTGCCTTAATAGCTATAGCGAATTATGGTGTCTTCGCCCAAACCGTTCCTCTTTCTTCTTTTGCCGATCTCTTTGCCAGTCGCCCGGAGATCTCATTCACCGTGCCGGATTGCTTAACGTATGTCCCAGACTCGTTTTCAGTGATCCTCCTCCAAGAGCTGCCCAAGGCCATCGAGGCATGGCAGCGCATCCCCGGCATTCCACCGATCCGGCTGGTTCGAGACTGTTTTGTTCCCAGCTTCGGTGACGAACGAAACTCGATCTATTGGAGCTTGGAACAGATCACGGAACAGGACACCCTAGCAGAGCAGAGATTCAGCTACTCAACGGATAAGATCCTTGAAGAAGATATCATTGTGAGCCTCCCGGCCATGCTTGCAAAGAACACAGATCTCGGTGGAGATCTCCTCACGCTGGATGAGCTTGTCTTCAATGCCCTAGTCCATGAGTTCGGGCACTCCCTTGGACTAGCCGATGCGTACCTCATCACGGGGTTGAGCGACTGCACGGGGTGGTCTGTCATGCTCGCTGCTTGTACTCTCCGGCGGGTCTATCCGACCAAGAAAGATGTAGAGGCTTTAGGAAAGCTCTATGGCTTTCTTCGCTCGACTCCTTCCACTCCTCCGGGTTCTTGGCTGCGAAAGTACGACCTGAATTTCAACGACTTCATCGACGATGAGGAGTTTTTCGACTTATTGGACGCTTGGATTCGAGGAGAGATCACAGACTCACACCTCTACGAGGCCACCGATGTGTGGGTGAACCAGCGCCGCATGAGTACTGCTCAGAGAATAGAGCCGTCTTGTGATCCAAAGCGAGCGAGAAGCGTGTACGATCTCAACGGATCACCCCTAGCATGGAACCATGCGTCAAAGGGGATTTATATTATCGATATGGGTGCTCGATGGTGTCTTGCGGCGAAGCGATAGCGACGAAGAAGAGGGCTTTTACGGTTTACGTGGCAGCAATTCCGATCCTCATGTTTTACCTGCCCCCTTAATAGACTATGGATGAAAGAAGCGAATTTAGAGGCCTTTAAGAGGGTTGAGTGACAGGAGTAGGTCCGTTAATGCTTGAGTAACGGACCACCCAAAGAAAATCTGCTCGACTACGCCGCTCTTGAGCACCACCACGTGGTTCAGACCTAAGACGCAGGACGGAAGAGGTTTCGACTCCTGTAAAAGTACTCGAACCCAGAGATGACAGCCATCCCCACCGCCAGCACGATAAACGCTACTTTCACTTGCTCTCCCAGAACCCCCCACTCCCAATGATGATTGCCGATCAAGACAATCACCAGCCCAATGTGCGAGAGCGTCTTCAGCTTGCCCAGCACGCTGGCCGAGATGACCACATCCTGCGCGACCGCCCAGATCCGAAGCCCCATGACCAACATCTCGCGGGTCAGAATGATCACGATCCACACCGGCGAGATCTCTCCAAATCCGACAAACGCCAAGAGCGCCGCCATCACAAGGAGCTTATCGGCAATGGGATCGGCGAATTTGCCAAACTCCGTCACCTGGCCCCGATTGCGGGCGAGCCAACCATCCACCGCATCCGAGAGTGCCGCCAGAGTGAAGATGACCAGTGCAATGACCTCACCCCATTGGATCGTTCCTGAGAGCAGAAAGAAGAGGAATATCGGGATGACTCCAATCCGAATGAGCGTGATCGTATTCGGCAGGTTCCAGGTCATCCCACACCCGGCTTCATCTCTTCATGTGACACGTAGCTCCTCGAAGAACGCGGTTACATCGGCCGTCGGACGATGGCTACCATCGTGAACCATGCGCTTTGCTGGAGGAGTCTCGCGATAGAACGGGATTCGCTGCGAGATGCGCTCCTCATACGTTGAGGTCGCTTCGTTCTTCCAGAAGATCCCAATGGGAATGCGATCGCCCCACTCCAAAGCCCGCTCGACTACCCCTGCGAGTTTATCTTGGATTTGTTCGTCACTCATGCCGGGCCTGACGACGGGATTGAAGCCTTGCTCTTCGAGCTTATAGACGCGGGGAATCGGCTTGCCCTGTTCGTTCAGCCGGTCCAGGCCACCATACCAGTCTTTCGTGTTGATGTCGTTGTACGTTGGACAAGGTTGCAGGACATCAATAAACGCGGAGCCCTTATGCTCGATGCCTTGCTGGATGAGGCGAATGAGATGAGGAATGTCAAAGGCATAGCCGCGCGCGATGAACGTATATCCTGCGGAGAGCGCCAGTAAGAGAGGATTGATCCCTTGATTCACGTTGGGCTGTGGCAGACTCTTTGTCTGAACTCCCAGCTTGAGCGTCGGTGATGCTTGACCCTTGGTAAGGCCATACACCCCGTTGTTGTAAAGGACATACGTGAGATCGACGTTGCGCCGTCCGGCGTTGACAAAGTGACCGGCCCCGATGCCCAGTCCATCGCCGTCGCCGCCCACAGCGATCACCGTCAGCTCTGGATTGGCCAGCTTGGCTCCGATGGCAAAGGGGAGCACCCGGCCGTGCAGCGTGTGAGTTCCGTAGACCTTGACATAGTGTGCAGTCTTTGCGGAGCAGCCAATTCCCGAGAAGAGGGCTATCCGATGGGGCTCTAGCTCCATTTGGCTTAGGGTCATTTGAATAGAATTCAATATCCCGAAGTCTCCGCAGTTGTGTAGGATGGCGTTCCCGCTCACGTAACACTGAACATCTTCAACCTCCAGATTCCAGACTTCCCCGTCGTATTCGAAGCTATCGACCTGGGCCACGGGCACCATGACGAAGCGATGGAGTTGGTCGGCATCGGTCACATCCCGCAGGCATTCCTTGACGAAGACCGTCGACGGCGGCTTTCCCGAAGGAAGAGTGCGCCTCGGCAACCCAAGAATCTCTGCCAGGCGCGGAAAATCCCTCTTTCCCATCACATAGATGGCATAGGATGTCTGATGGATGCCCGAAGACTTCGAGGTGTGGATGGATGGCGCAATCCCCTGACGCAGGAGGAGGAGCTTCATCTGTTCGCAGAGCGTCTTGGAGATTGTCTTATAGTGAGCGCGAGGTCTAGTGGAATCCACCCAGCCATCGCCGCGCCACAGCCCCACCAGTAGCTCCCACTGCTTCTGCAAGGGCAGAAGCATCATGAAATAGGGGATCCGCTTGTTTGCTGCACCGCTACCGAACCACTCTCGAAAGGCGCGCGCCAGCCGTGAGGAGTTCACGTAGATGCTCACCTGATGTGACTCCGGCTTCTCCTTCACGATCGCTTCGAGTCCGAAGAGTCGATGAATAATCTCTTTGAGATCTTCCACGTACTCTCGCTCCTCGATATGAAAAGAGAAGCAGACGGCGGCATCGATCCCGCCTTTTACAGCCGACCGGGTATCGATCCACCCTTCGGCCAGATAGTAGCCAGTCAAGCGGAGCAACTCACCGGAGACCTCCACTTCCTCTGGCAATGGAGTGCTACGACGATCCATAGGGAGTTTCTTCGGCAATGGGAGGCGTTCGACGTCTACGATCTCCGAGGGGATGGGGTAGGCCACGTAATCCCTCTTGCGAATGCGATCGGCTCGTTCCCAGATCAGCTCGAAGCGTTCATTGTGTCGCTTGGGATGCAGGCGGCGGGCAATGAGCACCGGGTGCTCCGGGGTGAGGACCGTCTCGCCAAAGCATTTCGCCTTCACACGATACATCTTGCCCAGATGGCGATGGCGATAGACCTCGGTCACGCGATGGTAGTGTCCATCGAGCCCCAGCACGTGGTCCCCGACTCGGATCTGTTCAATGGGTTTGAGATTCGGATTCGTGTGAATGGGAGTCTCCGGTAGCACACAGCCGGGACACCAGTTGTTGTGAACGTCTGTCTTGTAGTCTTGCACTTTACGCGCCATGCGTCAATACCACCTTTTCGGGTGCCTCTTGCGAGACGATCTGCTTGACAGCTCCATAGATCTCATCGACCGACATCGGGCGTCCGTTGTACTTCACCACCAAGTGATCGGCCGCAATTCCTGTATATTGCCGAACAAGACCGGCGAGCTGTCCGGAGAAGTTGTTCTCAATGGCGATGAGCTGTTTTGCCAAGCTGAGATGCTTCCTCATCTCCTCCGTCGGGAATGGCCAGAGCAAGCGCGCCTGGATGAACTTCAGCGAGATGTCTTCTGTTTTCAGTAGTTCCATGGCTTCGAGGATGGCGCCCTTGGTTGATCCCCAGCTGATGACCACGGTCTTCGCTTTGGGATCACCAAAGAGATTCAGTTTTTCGTCGGCAGGAATCTCCTGGCCGAGTGTTTCCAATTTGATCATGCGCTTGTCCATCATTTTGACGCGCGTCACGGGGTCTTCGGTGATGTGACCCCACTCGTCGTGTTCATCGCTTGTCCTCCAGTTGATGCCGCCTCGGGTTCCGATGGCCACTCGTGGGGAGATCCCGGTCTCGGCGAACTGGAAGGTCTTGAAGGACCCGTTTTCGCTGAGGCTAGCTATTTCTTCTTCGCCGAGCAATCTCCCGCGGTCGAGGCGCAGCGAGCGCGTATCGAAAACGGGGTACGTCTGGCTGCTGGAGGCGATCGCTTTATCTAACAAGTGGATGACGGGCAGCTGGTACTTCTCTGCCCAGTTGAAGGCGCGAATGGTGTCGAAAAACGCTTCTTCGAGATCCCCTGAGGCAATGACAATACGAGGAGCTTCGCCGTGACCTGCGTGGATGGCGAAGCGCAGATCGCCCTGCTCGCTGCGAGTGGGCAAGCCCGTCGAAGGGCTCCCGCGTTGATAGAGTGTCACAACCAGCGGGACCTCATCCATGGCAGCAAAGCCGAGACCCTCGACCATGAGTGAGAAGCCGGGGCCCGAGGTCGCTGTGGCAGCGCGTGCTCCTGTAAGAGCAGCTCCGCTGGCCATGTTGATGGCTGAGATCTCGTCTTCGCACTGCACGACTAGAATTGCGCCCTGCGTCTTCTCTCCACCGGTGAGGGAGAAGATCTCGTGAGCCTCGAGATAGGTGCTCTCATCGGTGGCTGGACTGATGGGGTAATACGTCTGGAACGAGCAGCCCGAGATCATCTTTCCCAGAGCTACGGCCTGATTTCCCGTGAGGTAGATGCGCTTCTCTTTCGTCGGGATGGGGTGGAGCTTACAGAAGAAATCCTCCGCAGACGAGCGGGCGATGTGTTCGTACGCCATCTCACAGGCCTGCACGTTCATGTCCACCACCTTCTTCTTGCCTTTGAAGATGCTGGCCAGCGCCCTCTCCAGCCACTCGACCCCATAGCCTACCAGAGCGCAAGACGCGGCGACCGCCATGGTGTTGGCCGTCCTCTTGAGCTTGCTCACCGGTTCTCCGAGTTTCTTGGAGAGCTTCCCAATCAAATCATCATAGGGCACGGCGAAGGGACGCACGCCCTGTTTGCTCACGATGGCCAATAGATCCCCCATCGTCTGTCCGACGCCCTGCTCAGTAAGGAAGCTCTGGATATCTGCACGTACGCGATTCTCCATGGCCGGGATGCGCTCCAGCGGAGTCTCCAGCAGCTTGGGATCGTAGATGATCCCACCGCCAGATACGACATCCAGAGCGTGCAAGAAGACCGTTTCGGCATCGAATGTCACCAGTAGATCGACGCGATCCGATGAGGCGCCTAGGGGGTGATCGGCCACGCGCACTTGATAATAGCTATGTTCACCCATGATGTTGGAGTAGTACTCGCGTTGGCCGTAGACATGCAGACCACCGGAGGCGCAGGCCCGAGCGAACATGTTGGCGGCGGAGTCCACGCCGCTGCCTTGGGCGCCACCAATAAGCCAGTTGAGGTGGTTGATCTTCGTCTTCATCCCACTTCCTCCTCCATCCGATAGACCAAGGGTTTACTGTAGCAGATGCGCTCGAGTCGTTCAAGTAAAGATGCTGGCAATCTCGATACGCAGCCATTACAATCATCAGTACGACTTGCAAACGCATCCAGAGGAGGTAATTGCATGTCCGTAAGCGTTGGACAAAAAGCCCCCGATTTTACAGTCCCCAGCAGCGACGGCAAGAAAGTGGAGCCCTTTCAGCTCAGCAAACACTTGGGCCAAGAACACATCGTCCTGGCGTTCTTCCCCTTGGCCTTCACTTCGGTCTGTACCAAAGAGATGTGCCATTTTCGCGACAGCATGGCACTATTCAACAATTTGAAAACTCAAGTCTACGGCATCAGCGTGGATAGCCCCTATGCTCTCAATGTGTTCATTAAGTCAGAGGGACTCAAGTTCAAGCTCCTTAGCGACTTCAACAAGGAAGTGAGCCGAGCCTATGGCGTCCTCCACGAGAAACTGGGTACCCTCAACGGAGTCTCGAAGCGAAGTATCTTCGTACTCGACAAGACGGGTGTTGTCCGCTATCGTTGGGTGTCGGAAGATCCAGGCGTGATGCCCAATTTTGGGGAGATTCAGCAAGCGCTGGAGCAGCTGCCATGATCACTTCCAACTCGATGGGATGAGCTGACAGGCAACAAGGCAGCTCCCGGAGTGACGGAAGTCCTGGGAGATGGGTATCAGAGATGCTACCTTAGCAGCATGAGAACGCAAGTCTTACGCGGCCTCGTCACTGTTATGGCTTTAATGACCAGCCTGCTAGCATCTTATGAGATGGTGCTCCAGGCAGAAGAAGATCCCATACTCTTTCGACAGGGGGAATTTCAGGGGACGATCTTTCCGCTCGTTGGCTCAAGCTCCGCCGAAGAGTTTTACAACTACTCGATCTTCGATTACCAATCGAGGACGTCTTTGGAGATCCCTCGCCACGGGATCATCATTCTCTATCGCAATGCGCGTACGGATACACTCGCTTTGGTGATCATTCTCAATGCACCGAACGCCGGACCCGCTGGCCAGGTACGTCTGGATATCCAAGGGCTACCCTCTACAGCGAGACTCGCCGTCCAAGATGACCCCAATGATGAATACACGTGGAATCCTCCCAATGCCCAGTTCCGCTGGCGCTGGGCGTCCGGACGCACAGACGGCGTTGTCATCACCAATCTGGAAGAGCCCTTCACGCTGACGATAACTCCTCAACTGGCCCAAGGCCTCGCTGGCTGGAAGCTCTACACCCTTAAAGACATGGACGTTGGACCGGAGCGGATCCCCCTCCCCAGCGTCACGGAACCCATCAGCCTCGCAGCAGGCGAGGGACCGTCCCCTCAAGCCGCGTTTCACTATTCACCGGAACAGATCCGCGTGGGCATTCCTGTGCTCTTCGATGCGCGACCTTCACAAGTCCTCTATCGAGACATCGTTCTCTATGAATGGGATTTCGACGGCGACGGCATCTTCGATCTGAGCACCGATCAACCCATTGTGAGGTACACGTTCACCCAAAGTGGAACATTCAAAGTCACGCTTCGCGTCACGGACGCAAGCGGTTTTGTAACTACGATTTCTCAGTCGATTTCTGTTCTTGAGGAAGGCGCGGGCTTATGGCGTACGATCTCCACATCCCAAGTACAGCCGGCTGGCGTCTTCCGCGTGACGGTCAGCTTTCAAGTCGATGTGCCGAGCAATGGCTTGGGGCTTGAGGAAGTCATGCCCCTGGGCTGGACCATCGAGCCCGTGCATAACGATGGCGCGATCTTCAAGTTCACGGGCTCGCGCGGCCAGTGGATCTTCCCCGCTCTTCTTAAGATCGGGGAGACCAAGCGCATCGTCTATGACGTGCGCGTGCCGGAGGCTGGTGAAATCGCCGGTCCACCTCTTCCGGCAAAGTTCTCCATTCAGGGTTCCGTGACCAGTGCCTCACCCGCCTATGCGATCCCAGTGGGCGGGGAGTCCGAGATCGAAGTCGTCTCGTGTCTCAGCATGCCGGTGGCCCTAGCCCATCTCAATCTGGAGAGCGGGCAAGTAGACCTCCGAGGATCTGAGACGATCTCCATAGAGCAACTGAGACGAGCCTTTAGCTTGTGGCAGAACAGCGCCACTGTTCCCGGAACATGCGATGCGCCGATGACATCCAACGCACTGTTGCAAGTTATCATGTACCAGGTGTTGGGTGTGACTGTAGATCAGCCTCTCACGTTGGGGCCTGCGTTCGATTTGGGAGCTCCCTCGCCTGTGGCAGTCTCCCGCACGATCACAACGGCTCTGCCGGCGCGGCAGATCTATCCCATAGCTCCTGGCGGCAACGTGTTCCAAGTAGAACTTGTCATTGAAGCGCACACAGATCTGCCGGGCTTGCGCATCACGGAACAAGTGCCGCTAGAGTGGCAAGTACGCCCGCTGCTTCTCTCCGGTGCCGTCTTCAAACCCGGCGCACCGAACGAGTGGATCTTCGCCGAGTCTATCCCTGCGGGCCTGACTCGCCGACTGACCTATGAAGTGGTCGTTCCCTCTGATACTAAGCTGGAAACGGTAGAGCTAAAGGGTGCAGCAGACATCGGCCTTGTCAGTTTCCTCACCCCGATCCAAGGTGACGATCAAGTAGAGATCGTAGGATGTCTCTCCATACCCTTGGCCTTCGCCCACCTCAATGTGGATACAGGCGAGATCGACCTCAGCCTGGATAACATCATTTCCTCTCAGCAGTCGAGAGCCGCCTTCGAGTACTGGCTCATGGACAAAGAAGTTCCCGGCACATGCGGACAGAAGCTCGATCTCGCAACGCTGCAACTCATCATCCGCTACATGGCCTCCGGTGCACCGGTCGAGAAGTAAATGAGCCATGAGGCGGTTCATGAGCCGGCTGCGGGGGCTCACGGAAACGCTTGTCTTGCAGTTCTATTCCACGCTGGGATCGCGTCTCTTCTCACAGCGATATTTTGAGTATCGCTACCGCCGTCGCATAGATCCCTGGAGTTACGAAACGAGTCCTTACGAACAGAGAAAGTACCAACAGACTCTGGAGATCCTGCCTCAGCGCCCGCATCGCCGGATTCTCGAAGTGGGCTGCAGCATTGGCGTCTTCACCGAACGGCTTGCTCTGGAAAAGATTGCAGGCGAAATCGTGGGGATCGATGTGGCTGAGACGGCTCTCGAGCGAGCCCGGCGACGCCTCGAACCTTTCCCGAATGTGAAGCTGCAACGGCTGGACATCACGCGCGATTCGCTCGCAGGCACATTCGATCTCATCTTCTGTGCGGAAGTTCTCTACTACTTGGGTGCCCAGAATATCCCTCTCGTGCGGGATAAGCTCTTAAAAGCACTCGAAGAAGAGGGTCATCTTGTCTTGGTCCACCCTTGGCCGCTCTCTCGGCAGCTCCACAAGCGTTTCTTTGAACGCCCTGAGCTTCTTCTCGTGAAAGAGCATGTGGAGTGCGACTCTGAGCGACCTTATGCGATCACGTTGTACGCCAAGCGATCGGGTACATCACGACAAACTATGGCGGAAGTGTAGGCGTCTTGAGGCCACTACCCGTAAGCGGTATGACAATCGTTCCCTTGGGTCGTCTCGTCCACTGAAGTAGTCCCGCTACGGCAACGGCCGATGTTGGCTCTGTATATAGCCCACGGTGGGCGAGCATCTTTTGAGCTTGGAGAATCGCTTCGTCGCTGACTGTGAGGACTTCGCCCCTTGTCTGGCGGATGGCTTCCAAGATTGCTCGTGCCCGTGTGGGGCGGACGATACGAATCCCTTCTGCAATTGTGTCGCTGCTTTGCATATCGGAGGGTACGTCATCCATGCCGCGCTCGAAGGCTGCATACAGGGGAGCGCAGTTTCTGGACTGAACGGCAATCAATCGAGGGATCTCGTCGATGAGCCCCGCCCCCTGCAAATCGACAAATCCGCGATACGCGCCCAACAAGAGAGTCCCGTGACCCGTAGGGAAGAGGATGGCATCGGGGCACTGATGGTCGAGCTGCTCCCAGAGCTCGTAGGCGAACGTCTTCATTCCTTCCAGAATCAGAGGATGATAAGCATGACTGGCATAATAGCTTGTCTTAGAAGCTTCTTGGGCGGCGCGGGCTGAGTTCTCCCTCGGACCTTCTACGGGAATAAGTTTTGCACCATAAGCTTTGATCTGAGCGAGCTTTGCACCCGAAGCATGCTTCGGCACGTAGAGGCGGCAGCGAATGCCCGCATACGCGCAGTATGCTGCCAGCGAAGCGCCCGCATTCCCCGATGAATCTTCGACGACTTCGCCAATACCCCACGAGCGCAGAGCACTTACGAGCACGGTCGTCCCTCGGTCTTTGAAGGAACCTGTGGGCGCTAGGAATTCCAGTTTACACAAGAACTGCACATCCTGAATGGCCAGGGGGATGAGCGGCGTAAGACCTTCTCCGAGCGAAACAGGAGGTTCATCTACTACAGGAATCATCGCTCGATAGCGCCAGAGACTTTTCAGTTCATATCGGATTGTATGGGGGTCGAAAGGGAGTCGTTCGTCAAGCTCGAAGAGTCCATTGCAGCGGCAGCGCCAGAGGTGGGTGCTTGCCGGGTAAGGCGCGCCGCAGCGGATGCAGCGATAAGCTTCCATCATGTGTGGCTACAGGCCGCTGATCAGGCCACGCAGGAGCAGGGCCGCCGCGACGATGTTTCCCACTCCGGCCAGGGCCATCCAGAACAACTCACGCTCCGTATACGACAACTCGCGACGGGGAGTGATCAGGCCTACCACGCCAAAGAACGTGAAGAGGAGCCCGATGATCCCAAAGACGATCGTCCCGAGAAGATATATAATGTTGATGGCTCATCCCCCTCACTTCTGAGGTTGATTGAAGTACCGCTTTCCCTCTTTTCGTATGCGATTGAGTCGTAGGAGTTCGTTCGCCGCTCCGGTGAGTCGCCGCCAGTTGATGCCCAGTTCATGACCGATCTCCACGAGAGTCAGACCGTGAGGGTTTTGGGCAAGCAGGGCAGGAATTCGCTCTAGTTGCTCGCGAAATTCCGTCTGCGCTGCGCTGCTGTCTGAGCTGACCGCGGGGCTGATGGTACGATCGGGTCTGGGGGTCGATCTCGCCTGGTTCGCTTGGTAGACCAACGGAGCCGGTAAGAGAAGGGGAGCTGCTCCCAACACGAACCAGTAACTGGCAATGCCGAGCTCAGGAACAAGCAAGCCGATGATTTGCAGTGGAATCGCAACCAACAGCAAGATCATGGCAAACCGCGCCAGCATCGTCGGAGACGCTACGCGATTCAAACTGAGTAGAAGCCACGCTGCCGCGACTTCAAAACTGAGTCCTGTAAAGATCAGGAATGCATTCAGATTCCAAATGGACTCGACCATCGGATGTTGGCCCCCTTTGCCTCGACGTGATCGAAACACATTCTATGCCAATCTTCGCTCGGCTGGCAAACACTTCTCATCGTGCTCATAGACGGATCAGTTCTTGCGGGAACCGTGTGAGTGTCTCGGCTCCCGTTGACGTGATAAGCATGTTATCTTCTATGCGCACGCCGCCCTTACCCGGCAGATAGACCCCCGGTTCGACGGTGAAGGTCATGCCGGGCTGAAGTTCCTGAGCATTCCCTTCCATGATGTAGGGTGGCTCATGGACTTCCAATCCCAATCCGTGGCCGGTGCGGTGGACGAAGAATTCTCCATATCCGGCCTCTTCGATAACGCGGCGAGCGGCGCGGTCGACCTCTTGGGCAGCGACACCCGGCTTACACGCATCGCGCCCTGCAGCATTAGCCTCCTTCACGATCTCATGGATTTGCTCCAACTCGGGGTCGATGTCGCCGATAGCGACGTTGCGAGTGATGTCGCCGGGGTAGCCTTTCCAGAGGGCTCCGCAGTCGAGCGTGACGAGATCACCCCTCTGGAGAGTTCGATCTCCCGGTTGATAGTGGGGCGATGCCGAGTTGGGGCCGGAGGCAACGATGGGCGTAAACGAGACGCCATCGCTTGCCGTCTTCAGTAGTTCGAGCTGAAAAGTAGAAGCGACTTCCCTCTCGCTCATTCCCGGCTGGATGGCAGCGATAGTATTCTTCAAGAGCATTTCTGTAAGCTCTATCGCTTTCCGTAAGTCCTTGATTTCGCTTGCGTCTTTAATCATGCGAAGTGAATGGATGGCATCATCGACTCCTGCAATACGGCAACCGGAGGCGTGTTTCTCGATGTGCCTTAGTTCCAAGACGCGCATCTGGCAAAACTCCACAGCCAGCGTTCTCCCCTGAAGCATGAGATCGCGCATGAGCTGGGCAGAGGCGCGATCGGGGCCCTCTTCGTCACGGTAGGTGTAGAGTTGGGCTTGGATGTTCAGGGCCTTCTCTGCTTGTGGCCGTTCGAGTAGGGGCAAGAGCAGCGCCGGTTCTCCCTCCACAGGGAAGAAGGCCAGCGTGATCCGTTGGCTTAGCTTCATGTGAAGGCCGGTAAAGTAACGCAGGTTGGGGCCGGGGACGAGGATGGCACAGTCCATCTTGTGTTTTCGAAGCTCATCTCTGAGTTTGTCCACTCGCACGGCGTGCATGATTCTCTAACTATAGAGTGCGTGTCGGGAGAGAGTCAATAGAGTGGCAACCAGCGTAATCATCTGCGACTCATTCAATGAGTGCCCACATCGTAGCGAAACGATGGGCTGTCCATCAAGCGCGTGCTCATCTTAGAACACGAGGGTGAAGCCTGCGGCATACGCAGCCTGCAGGAAGCGAGAGACGAGAGGCACATTCAAGTCCACTTCGTTGAAGAACTCCAACGAGCGGGAGAGCGAAAAACTCCATCGTAAGCCTGCTCCCAGCTGGGGCACAAACTCATCGATCACATCCCAGAGCAAGAGGGTCTGGAGATAGAGCGCGAACTGAGGAGAGGCATGCCATATGAGGCCCACCCTCCCATCCCAGCTACCGGAGAGGAAGAGCTGGGCTCCGGCGAAGAGGCCTAGTGAGCGCGAGAGGGAGAGTTCTGCGCTCAGTCCCAGACCGGGGATGAAGACGTCGGGCTCACCCATGAAGATACCGCTTAGGGAAAGGCTGGTCACTCCCCAGGCCGTCGGGATGGGGAAAATCATCAGGGAGATCAGGACGATGAGAGCGGAGCCCAATAGCTTTTCAGGCTTCATTTACGGGTTCTTGATAAAGTTCGATGGCCAGTTGTAGTCCGGAGGACAGAGATCCCCTTTACTGTTGCCGT
>JBBIPG010000025.1:0-29301 GCA_037442925.1 Candidatus Fraserbacteria bacterium
AGGAGGGACGCCGAGAGATCCTGAGTGTGGCGGTGGCCCCGGCCGAAGAGGAGGCCAGCTGGGCTGAGGTGTTCGCGGATCTACTTAAGCGAGGGCTCGACCCTCAAGCGGTGCGCTATGTGGTCTCTGACGACCATCGGGGGCTACGGGCAGCTTTGGCTCGCCATCTCCCCCAGGCGCGGTGGCAGTGGTGCCAGACCCATTACCAGCGCAATGCAGGAGCAAAAGTGCCGCAACGAGCGCGAAACGAGGTCCATGCCGGCCTGCGGGATGTGTTCCAGGCGCCGGATCTTCTGCCGGCTCAGCAGCGAGCGCAGCGGCTGGTAGAGGAGTGGCAGAGACGGTTTCCCCAGCTGGCCGCCTGGCTGGAGGAGACGATCGAGCCAGCTTTGACGGTCTTTGCGCTACCGGAAGAGCACCGCAAGCGGCTGCGGACCACTAATGGGCTGGAGCGCTTTGAGCAGGAGCTGAAGCGGCGCAGCCGGGTGGTGCGCATCTTCCCCAACCGGGCCAGCTGTCTGCGGTTGATGACGGCCTTGGCCATGGAGCAGACAGAGGAGTGGCTCACGGGTCCCCGCTACTTGGACATGAGGGTGCTAGAGGAGGTGGTCTTAACCGCAGTGAGTCCTGAAGGAGCCCAATTTACACACCATACTTGACACAACCGGTCCTCGCATTCCATCACCCCAAGCCGCAGTCCGAGGTTCATGTGGTTGTCATTCCGAAGGCCCACATTGCCTCCATTCTCGACCCCGCGGCCGCTGATGGAACCCTTCTCTCTTCCATGATCCTCGCTATACAGAATGTTGCTCGCAGCACGGGGCTTGACAGACTTGGGTTCTATGTGAGAGTGAATGCCGCTTCAGAAGGGGTCACCCCCCATATGCACTGGCACATTCATGGCCCCGGCATTCCGTAGGTTCGGTTGGATGCCTAACACCTCGCTGGAGCGGCAAGTTGACCTTTGAATCTGAGTCATCCTACAATTCAACCCACAACTGTTAAGAAGAAAGGAGATGCTTCTGTCTTCCCCCATATGAAGAAGAAAGAACGCGTGGGAAAAGCGGCAGGCGTGAGTGACGAGGCGGTCTACAAGAGAACGGGGAAGCACTGGCACGAGTGGTTCGCGATTCTCGATCAAGCAGGCGCACAGAAGATGAACCACACTCAGATCGCCACGTATTTGTACGAAGAGCACGGGTGTCCAGGCTGGTGGTCTCAAATGGTGACTGTGGGCTACGAGCAGGAGCGTGGACTGCGGGAGAAACACGAGCGGCCATCGGGATACGAAATCAGTCGCAGCAAGACGATTGCCGTCCCTATCGCTAAACTCTACCAGGTGTGGCAAGATAAGAAGTCACGCAACCAATGGCTGAAGGATTCAGACATCACCGTGCGCAAAGCGACTGCCAATAAGTCCATGCGAGTCACGTGGGTGGATGGCAAGACGAGCTTAGATGTGAATTTTTATTCTAAAGGCGATGGGAAGAGCCAAGTCACTGTTCAGCATCAAAAACTTGCCAGCGCCAAGGAAGCCGAACGCATGCAGGCATACTGGGGCAAACAGCTTGAAAGGCTCAAGGAAATGTTGAAGTGAGCGCAGTCTCAAGGATTTCTAAGTAGGCGAACGACTTGGCAACATCATGCGCGTATGTACTTTGAGATCATTGGGGAAATCACTAACATTGAAACCATAGCCGTCGGCAACGCCATTCGTGATATTCTGCGCTTGAGGAAAAGTTACGGTGCTGGTCGTTGGCGAAAGCTCAAAGGGACTGCTATGGTTCGCCTCTCCACTGGCAAGATACGCCTGGCTGAAATACACTGGTACGAAGCACATAGTATTGGAAGAAAGCGATTCAAGATCAAGCGATTCTTAGATGAGAACCATGAAACAGCATAAGACAAAAACACAGTTCGTAATCTGCATCCGAAATGAAGATTGCGAAGATTTAGAGCTGCGCAAGATTTATCAGGCCTTACCGGACGACTCTGCTTCCAAGGCCGGTTACATCCGAGTGATTGACGAATCGGGGGAAGATTACCTCTATCCAGCGGACTATTTTGCTCCCGTTGAGCTACCTCAGACTGCTATGAAAGTCTTTGCAAAGACAGGTTGACCAAATGAAGGGTGCAACTCAGATAAGCTTCAACTCTTTAAGTACACTGAGCACCGGCGGCAGGGGCTCGGCCCAAAGCCATTCCAACTTTAGCTCAAACCCCGACAGCACCCCGGAGCGATAGCGTCCGCCTTCCGGGCGTCGGCGGTCGTAGCGCCCATCGTCGCCCAGCACATAGAAGTCCGCTCGCTTGTCGTCAGGGTCAATCAGCCAATACTCACGCACTCCAGCAGCCTCGTACTCGGCCAGCTTCTCACCTCGATCTCGCAGACGACTCTCGGGCGAAAGGATCTCTATCGCAAGATCCGCTGGTCCGTCCAGATGGGTTTCTTGAATCCGATGACGATGCTCTTTGGCAATGAAGAGAATGTCAGGCTCGCGTCCACGTTGTACGCCCGCCAAATACATTTGGAAAGGAGCAGAGCGCACCACTCCCAGGTCATGGACTTCGGCAAAGGCTCGCAGAAGAAAAGCCAAGAAATCAGACAGATCCTGGTGTCGATTGAATGCCGGTGCCAAGAGAACCACCTCTCCATCTACCCATTCCACCCGAGTGTCCTCGCCATACCGCTGGAGGAACTCCTCGTAGCTAAGCTTCGTCGGTACACCGACTTTGCGCTCGTTTGCCATCTGTGTCTCCTTCCTTTTCACTCTACTCCAGCTATGAAAATCTGTCAACGGATATCCAGTGGATGAACGGATCACAGGTATCTGCTAATCCGTTATCGATCCGTTGACAGACTCTTGGACAAGCTCTCCCATGATCTCGCGATACATGCGCTGCAAGAAGGCGTGACGGTCCTCAAACTTAATTAGGTCACTGCGCCCCTGCATCACGATGTGAAACGCAAAGGGACTAGGATGTGAGCTGATCCGTCCCTCGATCTCGATCTCCCCGGCACGGATCTCATTCAGAATCTGCTGCGCGTGCGCCACGTCCATCGCATCTTCCATAACTTCGCGATACGCCTCTAGCAGAATCGGAAACCGCTCATCCATAGCCTCTACGGCATGTTGCAAGATGATCGCCTTCATCTGCTGCCGCCCCACGGACTTTCTCTGACCCTTGTAGTTCTTCAAGATCATAAGAGCCCGCGTGGCACAATGGCGGAATCTTCGCTTGAGGATCTCTGTGTTGTCCAGAGCGTTCTTCAGAACAGAACGTACATCACGTTCCTTAAAGAGATCGAAAGCCGCCATCACCCGCACGCTCCCCTGGTACGCCAAATAGAAGCCGTGATCCGTGATGCCGATCTCGACATCTTTGTCTTCGCGGCGAGAGATGAGCCAAGCCAGCGCCCGACTCAATGCATCATTCACCCTTCTGCCAAAGAGCGTGTGAAAGATCACCCACGTCTTGATGGGACTCTTCCAGCGCCCTGGCTCAAGCTCCTCTTGGTAGTATTCAATAAGAATCTTGCGTCGGTGCGGGATTTCAGCATAACGTCGCTGCTCTTTGAAATAACGATAGAGCGACTCGACCCCTCGCTCATCAAGATACAGATAGCTCCGAATGAACGACTTGATCTTAGTGGAGCTTTGCTCTTCTGCAAACATCCGGTTGAGTTGTGCTCGAAAGAGCTGGATGTCCAAAGCCAGATCAAAGCTTAACGGAAGCATCTCCGAGAACCAGGAGGGCACGGTAGGGCTTCGACCGTAGGCTGGATCAACTTGAACCGTCATGCCCCGTGAATACTTGAATTTGTACGTCTCTCCCCCCAACACAAACACATCGCTCTTGCGCAGCATTTCCAGAAACGACTCTTCAATGCTCCCAATGCGCCGATCACCCGATTTCACAGTCACGTACGACTCGTCGGGAATGGTGCCCACATTCGTGAGATAGAGCACGCGCGCGAGCCGACCCCGTTTGCCGATAATGCCCTTGTCGCGGTCGTAATAGATTTTTGCATAGACGCGGCGATCCTCAAGCGAGGCATATTCACCCGCCAAGTATTCGAGGACTTTCTCAAAGTCTTCCCGTGAGAGATCCCGATAGTTGTAACTACGGGTGACCAACTCATAGAGATCTTCGACGTGAGAGGGGCCGTCGAGCAAGATGCCGAAGATCTGCTGCGCGAGCACATCCAGACAATTCTGCGGGATGTGGAGCTGATCGAGCTTATGCTCGACAGCACTCTTTAGCATCACAGCGCACTCCACCAGATCGTCTCGATCCATCACGACGATCCGCCCCTTGATCGTATCGTGGAGCTTATGGCCGCTTCGCCCCACTCTCTGAAGCGCGCGGGTGACGCTCTTGGGTGAGCCTAACAGAATGACCAGATCCACATAGCCAATGTCGATGCCCAGCTCTAACGATGTGGAGGAAACCACTACCCGCAGATCGCCGCTCTTTAAGCGATTTTCGATCTCCAGCCGTAGCTCTTTGGAAAGTGAACCATGGTGAGCACCGATCACTTCCGTAAAGCGTGGGTAGCGCTCCTTGAGGAAGTGCACCACACGCTCGGTTCCGGAGCGGGTGTTCGTGAAGATGAGCGTCGTGCGATGCTCATCGATCAGTCGAGCGAGCAGCTCATAGAGATTGCTGTGCAGCTCTTCTGTGGAACAGTGGATAAAATCCTCGACGGGACTTAACACTTTAAGATCAAGCACCTTCTCAAAACGGGCATCAACGATAGAGCAATCGCGCCAGGGATCTTCGCTATCGTGGGCGACCTCCGCGAGGGAGCTCCCGTACTTACGCCCGACTAAGAACTTGGCCACTTCTTCTAGAGGGCTGATGGTGGCCGAAAGACCCAGACGGCTAAATTCTTTGATTTCGCTCAGACGTTCCAGCGAGAGCGAAAGATGCACGCCGCGTTTGTTCTCTGCCAAGGCGTGGACTTCATCGACGATTACCCAACGCACATGCTGAAAATGCTTCGCAAAACCCTTGGAGGTCAGGGAAATCGCAAAGGACTCGGGAGTCGTAATCAGAATGTGTGGGGCTCGAAGAAGCATCTGTTGCTTGCGGCGGGCGGGCGTATCGCCGGTGCGCACGGCCACACGGATGCGCAGATCGCGCCCGGAGAGACGTGTAATTCCTTCTAATGGTTCATTGAGATTCTTCTCGATATCGTTGCCCAAGGCTTTCAAGGGAGAGATGTAGACGCAGTAGATGTGGTTCTCCAGCTCGCCTCGCTCAGCCAGAGTCACCAGTTCGCTCAAGATGGCAAGGAAGGCGCTCAACGTCTTGCCTGAGCCCGTGGGAGCAGAAATCAAGCAATTGACTCCCCGATGCACGTTGGGAATGGCAAATCTCTGGGGAGGGCTGAAGCGCTCAAAGCGCTCTTGGAACCAGCTTCGCACCCAGGGGTGCAAGAGCTGGTAGAGCGTCTCCTCGTCACAGGGTTCTGTCTGATAGCGAAGCATTTCAGTAACGTGCGGTGAGATGCCAGACAGCCAGATAGATCACTTCTCCGGAGGATACGCTGATCAGCCAGAGTGTGATGGAAACAAAAGTGAGCGTTCTATGTTCCTGGAAGAACGCTTTCCCTTGGCGAAAGGCACGCGTAGCCAGTAACGCCAAGATGACCAAGCCTACGAACATGAGCAACGAGAGAATTCCATGGAGAGCGCCCAGCACGCCAACCCAAGTGGCCAGCGGTGCAGGATCGTTCTGGGCGATCACGACTGTCCGTGAGACCATATAACTGATGTTGATGAACAGCTCGAAGGCTAACGTGCCCCAGAGCCATTTCCACTTCAAGGGGCGCCCCCTCAGATTGCTGATGATAACCGTTAGCACCGCTGTCGTGACGAAGAGTTCAGAGATAGCCGCAAAGGTACTAAAGTAGTACGGGTTCGATAACATGACTGTCCTCCCCTACTCCACAGATGGGGTCAGCGAGCCGCAAATGTGCCGTGGCCTGATCTACTTTCACTGTACTGTCGAGAGCCATATGCTCATTGTACTCTCTCTTTCCACCGTGAGGTAGGTGGTGATGCCGTCTGCCGATCAATCCAATCGCGCAGGGAATCACCTAGGAAGTTGACTGCCGCTGCTAAGCTGAGAATGGCCATGCCAGGGAAGGTCGCTACCCACCACTGAGTGAATACCTTGACTCCTTCGGCGACCATCCTGCCCCACTCCGGTTCCGGTGGCACTGCTCCTAAGCCAAGGAAGCTCAGTCCTGCTAGCGCGATGATGGCGTTGCCCAGATCAAGAGTAGCCAACACGATCATCTGGTCAAGAGCATTGGGTAGGATAGCCCGCAGCAGGATGTAAGAATTGGAAGCGCCCAAGACACGTACGGACTCTACATATTCATTCTGCTTCAGCTTGAGAACGAGCCCTCTGGCCAAGCGGGCATAAGCGGGCCACCAGGACAACACAAGAGCCAAGCCAGCATTCAGAAGGCTTGGGCCTAGGGCAGTGGCAATCACCATGGCCAGAATGATCGTCGGGAAAGTTTGGAAAACTTCTGTCAAACCCATGAGCGCATTATCTATGTATCCTCCCCAATACCCCGCTACCGATCCAATCGCTACACCCACACATGCTCCGAAGATGACGATGATGATGGCCATAGGAATCGAGATCCGCCCTCCATACAAGATACGTGTGAGCAGATCGCGGCCAAGCTGATCCGTTCCGAGCAGGTGGGCCGCCGATGGAGGCTGCAACCGGCTCTGAAAATCCTGCTGCGTTGCACCATACGGAGTGAGGTACGGAGCGAGTATTGCCATGATAACCCATCCCAGCAGAATCGCGATGCCCACGATACCCAGCATGTGTCTACGGATCAAATGAAATGCCATGGACTTCTTCTTTTCACGCACAACTAGAGCTCCTTGATACGGGGATCCAGATATGTATAGACGATATCTACAGCTAGATTGACCAGGCTGTAGCTGACTGCGATGACCAATGCAGTTCCCACAATGGCCGGGAAGTCGAGTTTGCCAGCGGCTTGGAAGGCATAACGACCGATACCGGGCCAAGCGAAGATGACCTCCGTAAGGACTGCCCCAGACAGGAGTTGTCCATAGGCAAGCCCGATGATCGTAAGGGGAGCCGTCATGGAGTTCTTCAGGACATGCTGGACGAGGATTTTGAACTCGGCGAGTCCTTTGGCGCGAGCTGTGCGAACGAAATCCTTCTGTAGAACAGTTAATACTTCCGCACGCGTGACCTGAATCACGAGACCCGTGATGTAACTAGCGAGGACGGTGGCGGGTAAGACCAGGTGAGAGGCTGCATCCCAAAATATCGTGATCTGCCCCCTAAGCAAGCTATCTAGCATGTAAAGACCGGTAGGACCTTGTGGAGCTACAAAGCCAATGCTCAGGCGACCCGAGCCGGGGAGCCAATTCAGGCGGAAGTAGAAGAGATAGAGCGAGACTAGGCCGAGCCAAAAGACAGGCGTGGAGACACCGAGCAGCGAGATGATCCGCGAGACATGATCCCACGGTCGCCCTTTGGTAATCGCTGAGAGGAGGCCCAGGGGCAGACCGATAAACAGACTCAGAACCAAGGCAACCGTAGCCAGTTCGATCGTAGCGGGTAGATACTGAGCTAGGTCATTTAATACCGGGCGGCCAGAAGAGATGGACTGCCCTAAATCTCCGCGCATCAAATTGCTTAGATACTGGATGTATTGTGCCTGAAGTGGTAGATCCAATCCCCACTTGTGTCGAAAAGCAGCCACGATGCTGGGGTTCTCCGAGGCGGTCTGCCCTAAATTGGCTACCACGGGATCTGTCGGCAACACATGCGAGATGACAAAGAGCAATGTAATGATCCCGAGCAGAAGTAAGCTGAGCCGAATGAATCGCCTAGCCAAGAATAAGGGCCAATACATAAGGCCACCATTGCAGAGGGTTTGGTGGGGCCATAACCATAGGCAACTGTTCTGTTATAGCCCCACCAGTTGAGCCTCTTACTGCTTATTCACAATGTAGGGATCTACTCTCCATTGCGGGTTGAAGACGTAGCCTTGGACGTTCGCTCGGACTGCTACAGGCAGTGCCGGCTGGATCAGCGATACGAATGGGCCATTGTCCCGCAGGAGCAGTTGAATCTGGCGGAACAACTCTGACCGTCTTGCACTATCGACAGTGACTTGGACTTGTTCTGCCAACTGTTTCAGCTCCTGGTAACTGGAGGTATTGCTCTCCACGCTCCAGTTGGTCCGCTTGTCATAGATCCCACCGGGCAGGAACGCCGTGTAGTTGAGGGCATCAAGGAAGTCTGGAGTCCAGAATGAGATGAAGAAGGGAATCTGTCCGGCCCTCAAGCGGGTAAAGAAGGCGTCTACTTGTGTCGGGGTCAACTGGACCTTGATGCCCACTTCAGCGAGATCGGCCTGCACTTTCTGCGCTAATACATCGAAGTCGATGCCGCCGAAGGTGAAGCCACCGGGATACTCCAGAGGGATCGAGAAACCCTGGGCAAAGCCTGCTTGCTGAAGCAGACTGCGAGCCCTCTCAAGGTCCCGCTGGGGCGCGAAACTCGCATCGAGAGCTCCGGCAATGCCCACGGGTATGATCGTGGCAGGGGTCAGACTCCCGGTTCCTCCGAGGCTGTCGATCCCCGGATAGTCCAGGGCATGGCGGATCGCTTGCTCGACTTCCACGCGATTGACTGTGCCGCCAGTTAGCGATGGGTCTTTATTGACGCCGAGAAAGATGGTGATCAAGGGGCTTGCAGGGATGACGCGGACCGCGGCATTACTCTTAAGCTGCTCTACTTGATCAGCTGTGATGTCCAGCGCGATGTCGATGTCTCCCTTCTCGAGAGTAAGACTCTGCACGCCCGCATCAGGTATGTTGCGCAAGATGTATTGCGCTAATGGAGCTGGCTCGCGCCAAGAGTTCGGATTGCGTTGCAGGACAACTTCAGAGCGGAGATCCGTGCTGACCAAGACGTAAGGCCCTGTACCAGCAGAATGGCTGTTGAGGAAACTCTCGGCACGATCGGTCTGGTCGGCGTCAGGTCCGCTGGTGCCACCCTGGGCAATCAAGGTCTTGCTATCGAGTATGGCGAAGTTGCCCACGGTGAGCTTGCTCAAGAGCGCTGGGTCAGGTTGATTCAGCTTCAGCACCACCGTGGCAGGATCAAGAGCCTCGACGGACTGAATGGAATCCGCAAGGAACGAGGCAGGGCCTTTCAGTCCCTTGAAACGCTCGATGCTCCAGGCTACGTCAGCGGCTGTGAGTGGATTGCCGCTGGAGAAGCGAACCCCATCTCTCAGTGTGAAGGTGTAAGTCAGGCCATCGGCCGCGACCTCCCAGGATTTCGCCAGTTGTGGAACGACGTCACCATCTCCGTTGTCAGGGAGGGTGACCAGCGTCTCGTACAGGGCCTTATTGGTGAGAATAGCCGTCAGCTCGAATGAGCGTCCGGGGTCGAGGGTCTTTAAGTTGAACGATGTGCCTACGATGAGCGTCTGATCGCGCGAGATCCCTTGGCTAATGGCCCCTGTGCTTAGGGCGAGCGTTAGCGTTACAGCCGTGACGTATAGAAGCCACTTTCTCCAGTTGACGCCGAGTAGCTTGTTGCTGAGCATTATGTGTCTCCTTTCACATCTCAGTTGAAGTCGAATGAGTCGATTAACTTACTAACGATGTAAGCTGGCAACCTCTTAAGTTATGGCAAGCTACGGGGAGAGGGATGTGGTTAAGATCTACGGGATCTTAAAGACCACATCCCACAGTACAGGAGCAATGGTGCGTATATCCGTATCTATGAACTGTTAGAGAAGAAATAGCCGGCAGGCGGTACGGCGAGTGTGTTACCTTAGGGGAGACAGACAACACTCTGGCTCTAACAAAGGCGATCACCCTTCATTGGCAGACCTCCCTTTATCTAAAGTGGGCGTATCATAGCACAGAGAATTCGGAGTGTCAAGGGCCCGAATTGACTCAACAAAAAAGCACTCGAAGCGGAGCTTCCTGCAAGTTCCGATGGACTGAAAGTGTGCATTACGGCCAGTGCACGACTTTTAGGCCCACGCGCGCTGTGCCCTTCTGAACGATGCCCAACTCCTGAGCAGCGGCATACGAGAGATCGATGATCCGGCCAGGGATGAACGGCCCGCGGTCATTGATGCGCACGATGACGCTACGGCCGGTATCGAGATCGACCACCCTGACAACTGTATTGAAGGGGAGCGACTTATGGGCTGCCGTCATCTGGTTCATGTCGTAGATTTCACCGCTGGACGTCCTCTTGCCGTGGAAGCCGGGGCCATACCACGATGCAATGCCAACTTGGTCGTAGCTGAGATATTTCACTACGCCCACGATGAGGAACAGCGCCGCAAGACTTGCGATCAAGATCTCTCTCATCTGGAATCACGCCCAAGAAAGTGAGATTTGCTCAGCGATTGTAGTGTGAAGTGAGAGGCTGTGCAAATGCTGACAAGGTTTCACAAAAGCAGAGTGTGATATAATTACTGCCAAGGAGTCGGGCGGGAAGGAGCGATGTGGTTGCACTTGCCATCCGGCACAGTAATTACGGTTATGGATGTGGATATAATCAATGAACCAAAGGAAGGTGAACCGTATGAAAGAGTTTCGCCTCTCACTACCCCATCGACCGGCAGAATTGGCCAATGTGGCAGAAGCCATAGCGCGCAAGGGTGTCAATCTCAAGTCCGTTGCTGGCCTTACGGAGGGCAACAAGGCGACTATCGCTCTGGTGGGCCATGACGTGAACGCCCTAAGACAAGCTCTCCAGGAAGCTCGGATTCGCTTTGAGGAGGTCGAGCTTCTCACCGTGGAATTGGAGGACCAGCCAGGACAGTTGGCCGACTTGACCGCCAAGCTCAGTACGGCAGGCGTCAATATCACGTCCCTTTACGTGTTGGGAAAGGAGGGCAGCAAAGTCCAGTTGGGGTTGACGACAGATCAGATCCCGAAGGCAAAGAAGGTCTTGGGGCAGTAAACTTCGATCTTCAAGCCGGTTTACTCGAGCGCGCCCGCCGTCGAGTCGTTCGGCTAGTGTGAAGTTTTGAGCGATCTGCCGCCACCTCGGCAAGCGAAAGATTTGCCATCAGATCCCAGACTTTGGGCCGGGCCTCTCGCCAGACATCATGGAGCATACAAGGGTTTTCATCCGAGCAATGGTTGCTCCAGAAGATGCAGCGCTCAAAGACTTCGGGGCCTTCAATAGCTTCGACGATCTCTTTGATGCGAATCTCTCTGGCAAGCTTGGCTAGACTGTAACCACGTTCCTTGCCCCGGAAGGAACGAAGGATGCCGTGAACGGTGAGCTTGCGAAAGATCTTGGCGAGGAACATCTGGGGAAGGCCCACAGCTTCTGCCACTTGACTGAGCTGCAAGATGGTGCCCGGCGGTTGCTGGGCCAGATAGGCCAATCCCATTAAGCCGTACTGGCTTTCCTTCGACAATTTCATGCTGCTTCCCAGACTATCGAATGGGCCACACCTGCGCAAGCTGAAGCATGTTCACGACCATAACGAGGATGAAGAACGCCAAGAAGCTGAACACCAGGACTAACGTGCCGGGCATCTTGTGTTCCGCCGGAGCCGGGCTCGTGGGCACCGCTGTGACGACGGGAGGTTCTTGAGAGGCCGGAATCTTCTTGCCCATGAGCAACGAAGCCACCGCGATCCCGATGTACATGGCCCCTCCCACCACGGAGATGAGCGCCCCCATGCCAAAGACGGCCAAGGCAATGTACGCTGTGATCGGAAAGGTCGCCACGACGGGAGCTCCGCTGTACGTGATGTCCGCAACCCTGCGGGGCACACCGAGCCAGCCCGCTGCCATCATTCCTGCAATGAGTAGTAGGAGCCCAATGGCGTAGACGTAGGGTTGGAGCGCCGCCAGTCGCTTCCCCACGAGTTCTCTACGGGCGATGAGCGGGATGAGATAGTATGTTAAGCCCATGAAGGCCAGAGTCGTACCGGCAACGACAGTCGCATGGAAGTGTCCCGGGACAGCCAGCGTGTTGTGCCAGATCATGTTGATCTGCTCATGTCCCAAGGCCACACCCGTTGTCCCTCCCAGAAACCCGAAAAGAACCATGGATAGTGCCAGAGACGAGAACCCCGGCTCGCGCCAGGGTGCTTTCCTCAGCCATTCGAACACCCCTCGGGTGTAGCCCTTCGCCCGCTGCGCTATTTCAACCCCAGCCGGAATCGAGAACGCGTGAATCATGCTTCCTAAAACGGCCAGATACATGGCATAACTCGTGTTGAAGAGCTTAAACGCAATGGATATCCCCGGGTCCACAAGAAGATGGTGCACCGAGCCCAAATTGATGAAGAGGATGTAGAGCACGAACGCAAAGCGGCTCAGTCTCTCATTCAGAGGCTTGGCCCCTGTGGTCATGAAAGCCAGTAGATACCAGATCGATACCATGGCCGCGAGGTTGATTTGCTGAGAGGCGTGCCCCAGGGACCAGAAGTTCAGCCGGTAGACTTCCGGGTCAAGGCTTGTGAGTCCCAGAGACCAGAAGAAGGCAGGCACGAACGTGATCACCCCGCCCAGCAGGGTGAAGGTAGCGATGACGGCCGCGGTGATGAACCCGAAGGTCACCAAGGGCACGGAGTTTGTGTAGCGCCCTTCGGCCTTGGCCACTATGACATTGGCGAAGAATAGGCCCACAGCGATCAGAGCGCCGACGGCAAACAAGATGGTGCCCAAATAGAACAGGGGATGAGCTCTTAAGGGGACATAGGAGCTGAACATCACATCGCCCTGCCCCATGAAGATCATGATGTTCGTAAGAGTGGCACCACCTAGCATCAAGCCGTATGCAAACCAGGCAAGGCGAGGCTGAACCAAGCGGGCGTTGAGAACGATGGCACTGCCAAAGTATAGACCCGCCACTTCGAAGAAGATGATCCAGTAGATGAGCATGTTCATGCCATGAGCTGTGAGGAACCGGTAGAACAGTTCCGGCGAGGAGGAGAGTAGCCCCACGGTTGGCCAGCGCGTGAGGGCCACCAAGAGCGCCATCACTCCCCCGATGAGCAAGAAAACTACGGCTGTAACCGCATTGGTCAGGACGAGACGTTCTGCCGCCGCATGGATTCTTAGCCCCGTGACCGGACAGACGCGAGAGACGAAATCCCGTGCACGTCCGAGCGATAGCGCTTCCGACGTCATCACCCGTTCACTCCTTTACGAGGATCTTGCCCGTCATCTGGTGATGGGCAAGCCCGCAGTATTCGTTGCAGACAATGGTGTATTCCCCGGCCTCGCTGGGTGTGAGAATGAGCACATAGTCATAGCCGGGGACGATCTGGAAATTCATGTTCACGGGTTGGAGGGAAAACCCGTGGTTGACGTCGACCGAAGAAACGTGAAGGCGGTACGTCTTCCCCTTCGTAAGCTCGAGGATGGGCATCCACTGGAACTGCATGGCCAAGAGATAGACATCCCCTTCGGGGGGACGGACGATGGGAATGCCTGCTTCCTCACCGACTTGATAGCGAGCGATGAAATCGTTCGTGAGTTGGCTAAATCGCTCCGGCGAAACCCGATAGGCCAAGTGAGGGGTGTTCTGTCGGGCCAAAAGATGCCAGAGGGGCATGGTGGAGAAGAGCGCAACGATGAAGACAAGGCTCACCCCCAGCCACAGGCGTTCCTGTCTTCCTAGGCGTTTCCACCAGACACGTTCCGGCGGCGTAAGAGCCATTCAGATCTCCTCCTTACGCACGTTACTTCAAGCCTTTCATGTACTCGATCAGCGTTTCCAGCTCCACCGACGAGATTCGTCCTTGGTAATTGGGCATCGCCCCTACTGGGTATCCACGGACGACTTTCGCGTTCGGGTTGAGAATGGATTCCCGAAGATACGCTTCATCGGCCGTGATGGTCGACCCGTCTGCCAGAGGGATAGAAGCTCCAAAGAGTCCCTTCCAGGTGGGGCCGAATCTCTCCGAGCCATCGGTGGAGTGGCAGCCCAAGCAGCCGAGGTTGCGAACCAATTCCTCTGCGGATCTTTGAGAGGCCTGTGGCATCGTCGCCGACTCCGCCGCCGGGAGTGGCGGGAGGCTGCCGATATCCATCAGCCCCCACACGATGTAAATCAGAAAGGGAACCGCGACACCTACCAAAAGTAGAA
This sequence comes from Candidatus Fraserbacteria bacterium, assembly GCA_037442925.1. Classification (GTDB taxonomy): domain Bacteria; phylum Bipolaricaulota; class Bipolaricaulia; order RBG-16-55-9; family RBG-16-55-9; genus RBG-16-55-9. The sequence continues at coordinate 14,167 of JBBIPG010000025.1, forward strand.
GGAACATGTCATCAAAGAGGACTTGAATGAGAGGGACCGGCTCAGCCATCTGGCGTTGCTCGTCCTTGCGCACCTGGGTGCCTCCTTTGTGTGTGACGCTCCATCTGCTAATGGATGCAAAGGACCGTTTTACTCCAGTGAGGAATACTCTAACACATCTGAGGTGGGTTGTCAATACCCTACTGTTTCACAATGCGCTCACGATCTTATCGAGTAGCACGTGCAGCACGTTCGGGAGATACAGCCCTACGCCTAGAATGAGCAGACTCCGCTCGTTGAGCCAGGAAGGGGCTTGCTCAGGCAATGCAAAGCCCAGAGAACTCAGTCCCACAAGCACCAGGCCGAAGACGGTTCCCAAGTAGACCAGACGCGTGAGCGAGCCCAGCATCAAACTGTGGCTCATGCCCCGATGCTTGAAGATCTTAAAATACGGAATCCAGATAAACCCAAGTGGTCCCCAACGCCGACGGGTGCTGTTGTGCCGAAGATCCAGATCGGGACTGAGCAGCAAGCTCGAAAGAAGGTACGCCCCTCCAAAGAGGAGAACTTCCTCCCCATGTGGCGTGAAAACGTAATAGAAACCGGCTAGAAAACCCGGCCATAAGACAAGTTCGACGGCCAGATGGGTCTTTCCTGAAGGCATGGATTCCCCCTATTGTGGCGGAGAGTAGCAGGATATCCCGTTCTCGTCTAGGAAATCTGTCACCCCAGAGGGCCACGCTTGACTCCTAAGGTGGCGTTCGGTATAATTTTAGCAATCAACCCTGAAGAGTGCTAAACAATTCCAAACTGTGATGAGATCAAGCGAAAGGAGGAACAATGGCGAAGAAGCTGAAACTGAAGCCTCTGGGCAGCCGCGTGCTGGTGCAAGAGGTCAAGGACGAGGAGAAGGGAGGGATCGTCCTCCCTGAGGACGTCGAAACCGCGCGAGACTACCTCAAAGCCGAGGTCATCGAGGTAGGCACCGACGCGGAGAAGATCCACGTGAAGAAGGGCGATCGGGTCCTGCTCGACGGCTTCTCCGGCAAGAAGCTGGAGCTCGGCGGTGAGGAGTACTGGATCGTCAAATCGAGCGATATTCTCGCGATTGAGGAATCATAGCGGAGGAGGAGTGATATGGCAAAGAAGTTCAAAGAGGTCATCTTTGATGACGAAGCGCGAGAGCGGCTGAAGAAGGGGATTGACCGGCTGACGAATGCCGTGCGCATTACTCTGGGTCCCCGCGGCCGCTACGTCATCCTGGGAAAGGAGTTCGGGGCTCCCAAGATTGTGGATGACGGAGTCACCATTGCGGAAGAGCAAGAGTATCTGGATGAGTTTGAGAACATGGGAGCCCAGCTGGTCAAGCAGGTCGCCAAAGAGACCGAGGACGTTGCGGGAGACGGAACGACCACCGCGACGATCCTGGCTCACGCACTCATCACGGAGGGGATGAAGAACATCACCGCAGGGGCCAATCCCATGCAGCTCAAGCGCGGCCTGGAGAAGGCTTGCGAAGTCGTAGTCGAAGAGCTGACCAAGGCGAGCAAGGAACTCAAGACCAAAGAAGAGATGGCTCGGGTAGCGAGCAACTCCGCCCACGACGAGGAGATCGGCCGGATCATTGCCGAGACGATGGATAAGGCTGGCAAGGATGGCGTGATCACCGTAGAAGAGTCTGACACCATCGAGACCTACTACGAGACCGTAGAAGGGATGCAGTTCGATCGTGGGTACTTGAGCCCGTACTTCGTCACCAACGCGGAGAGGATGGAGGCCGAACTCAAAGATCCCTACATTCTCATCACCGATCAGGAGATCAAGAAGGCTCGTGATCTTGTGCCGGTGCTGGAGAGGGTAGCTCAGTCTGGGAAACCCTTGCTGGTCATTGCGGAGGACGTCGAGGGTGAAGCGCTCACAACGCTGGTCATCAACAAGTTGCGGGGGACTCTCCAGAGCGTGGCGGTGAAGGCTCCCGGCTTCGGCGACCGTCGCAAGGCCATGCTGGAGGACATCGCGATCCTCACGGGTGGTCAAGTCCTCGCAGAGGATGTGGGCCTGAAAGTGGAGAATGCGGCGCTGGACATGCTCGGTCGAGCGGAGCGGGTTGTCATCACCGATGATGACACTACGATTATCCGAGGCAAAGGCGATAAGAAGAAGATCGAGGGCCGCGTTGAGCAGATCAAGAAACAGATGGAGAACACCGACTCCGACTACGACCGCGAGAAGCTGCAGGAGCGCATGGCCAAGCTCGCCGGTGGGGTGGCCATCATCAAAGTGGGTGCCGCCACCGAGGCGGAACTCGAAGAGAAGAAGCACCGCATGGAAGACGCGCTCGAGGCTACGAAGGCCGCTGTGGATGAGGGCATCCTTCCCGGCGGTGAGGTGGCACTGATCAATGCCGCTAAGGCGCTGGAGAAGCTCAAGCTGGACGAGGATCAGCAGATCGGAGTCCGGCTGCTCAAGAAGGCGCTGGAAGCTCCCTTGAAGCAGTTGGCCGAGAACGCCGGCTACGAAGGCAACATCGTCGTCGAGAAGGTGAAGACCCTGGAAAAGGGCATGGGCTTTGATGTGGTCTCAGAGCAGTACCTCGACATGATGAAAGAGGGGATCATCGACCCGACGAAGGTCCTCAAGTCGGCCGTGCTCAATGCCGTGAGCGTGGCGGGCATGATTCTCACCAGTGGGGCCTGCGTGGCCATCAAGGAGATCGGCGAGGACAAGCAGATGCCCGCTCCGCCGCCGGAGATGTACTGAAAGTAAGAGTCGCAAGAGACGCAGGAAGGTGAGGGGCTCCCTCTGTGGCGCTATAATCCAAGCGTCGCAGAGGGAGTTTCTCGTCTATGAGCAGACCCAAAGTTGGCTTGGCCCTCGGAGGTGGAGGAGCCCGAGGGTACGCTCATTTGGGCGTCATCCGCACGCTTTGCAGGCACGACATCCCCATTCATATCATCGTGGGGACCAGCATGGGAGCGGTGATCGGCGGAGCCTATGCCTGCGGTGTGGACCTCACGAAGCTGGAGCGCATCATCAAGACGCTCGATCTCAACCGCATGCTCCGCTTTCCCAAGAGCTCGCTGCGCGGGCTGGTGGGCAACACGGCCTCGGAGTATCTGCTTAAGCGGCGCGACTGGCGCAAACGAGATCACGAGGGCACACAAGCCCTCATCGAGTTCTTCAACGTCTTTACTCAAGGCAAGTCCTTCTCGGAACTCAAGACGTGCTTTGCCGTCGTGACGGTGGATATCGACAGTGGCGAGGAGGTTGTGCTCCGTGAGGGGCCTGTCGCGCGCGCGGTGGCGGCGGGGATCGCCATTCCGGGAATCCACTATCCTGTGGAACATCGAGGTCGCTTCCTCATCGATGGGGGGCTCATCAACCGGGTGCCCGCGGACGTGGCCTTCTCCCTGGGAGCCGATGTCGTGCTGGCCGTGAACGTGAGCGCTGGACTTGCCTCGGGTGGGGTGACCAGCGTGGAGGTGCTGATGCAAGCAGAGTCCATTGTGCTGAGGGAGATGACGCGACTGAGATTGATGTTGCTTACGCAGCGTGTCGGCGATCGACTCCTGTTGATTGAGCCCCCTGTGGAACATGTCAAGACCCTTTCTTTAGATAAAGTTGAGCCTCCGATCCGTGCGGGTGAGGAGGAGACCTCGCGCCGCATGGAAGAGATTCGTGCGCTGATCGCGCGGTACAGCCACTAGTTCGCCTTCTTGCGGGAGTTTTCCGCTCGGGGCGTTCCGTTGATCAGATTTCCGTTCTTGTCCTTCCCGTTGCGGATCACTCCATCGTTGGAAGCCCAGAGGCTGTCGGAATCGGAGGTCATGGGGTCGATTCTCTCCATGCTGGCGCGAGGTACTTGCCCTTGGGCGTCGCTGCCTGCGGGCCACTCGCCTCCATTGCCGTTGGCTGTATCGATGACGTTGCCATTGGGGTCTTTGAGCACGAGGGTCTCGCCGCCGTTTCGCAAGGCACCCGTGTAGATGAGATCAGCCTTGATGTCGCTTACGCTGTCATCGTCTGTACGCTCCAGCAGGTAGAACCCGCGAGCGGAGATGACGCTCGTACGAACCTCCTTGGTATCGTCTTTGACTTCTCCCAGATGAATGATCACCTCTCCATCGGCCCAGCTGAGCGTCCAGCCCCTAAGGTCGATGTCTCGGCTGGAGTTGTTGCGCAGTTCAATCCACTCGTCGGTGGAGCTGGCGGCTGTGCCACTCCAAGCTACTTCGTTGATCACGATCTGGGGAACACCCGGCGGCTGAGCCGTCGTCACCATACCTCCACCGGGCCAGGCGAGCAGAACGACCAGAAGACACGCTGCTGCGAAGAGCTTACACTTCATGATGAACCTCCTTTTAGTAGATACCGTGCTATGTGTATACCGCGTTAGTATCTTTTATGCAAGACATATTATAACACATCCAAGATAAAAGTCAAGAGCCAGGCGAAGCGGAATCACCTCTGGACGAGACCAGGCGAAAAACGTATACTGCAAGACAGCGAAACGTCCATAGTTCAACATCACCATACCACCGAGGAGGTATCCGATGAAGACCTTCGCTCGACCCAAGCGTTCATGGGTTCTGGTAGTGGTCCTCGTAGGACTAGGAGCCTTGCTTGGGTTATTGCTATCCGGTCTATCTGCGGGAAGTGCACAGAGCGGAAACTCTCTGCTTGTTCAGTCGGTCGTAAGCGCGCGGACGGCCGGCCCAGGAAATGTAGATGCCGCTTCTCTCTATGTGACCGTTCAATCCAGCGCAGGTTTGCTGGACGGGCTTACGGCGTCGAATTTCTCAGTCTTTGCGGAACAACTGCCGCCGCAGGGCTGCTTGGTCAGTGTGAGCCAGCTACGCACGCAGAACCCCGGTGTCTATCGTCTGGATGTCGTTCCGGGTGTTGCTGGGTGCACCTGGAGGGCAGGGGATTACGTGCTGTCTGTTAGTGTGAGATCGGGGTCGCAGAGCGGCGCGGCTGTGGTGCTTATGACGATCCGATGACGTCCTCCCAGCCACATCTAGAGCAGCGCAAGACAGAGTGGCTTGAGTATCAGCCGTTTGAGGACTTTCATGAAGTGATCCGATTGCTAGACGCTTTGAGCCTGTAGCTACCAAACTGATATCAGTTGCCATCAGACCCGTTGCGCAGTGGCGCCCGTCTATAGGTTCCTTCCTGAGCCATCCTTGACAGCTCTCTGGAGCCCTTCTATAATACCGAACACTTATTTTGTACTAGCTGAAGGAGATGTCGAACTGTGAGTAAGCTCGTCATCGTCGAATCCCCCACCAAGGCCCGCACCATCGAACGCTACTTGGGCAAGGGATTCAAAGTCTTAAGCTCCATGGGCCACGTGCGCGATCTCCCCGAAAGGGAACTCGCCGTGGACATCGAGAGCGATTTTGAGCCCAAGCTCATCATCACCAACAAGAAAGCCGTCACCCAACTGAAAAAAGCTGTCGAAGCAGCCGATGCCGTGTATCTAGCCACGGACAACGACCGCGAGGGCGAGGCCATCGCCTATGATCTCTACGAGGTGCTTGACCACAAGCGCAAGAAGAAGTATCTGCGCGTCGTCTTCAACGAGATCACCCAGCGCGTCATCTTAGAAGCCATTGAGTCCCCCACAAAGATCGACATGAAGAAAGTCGAAGCCCAGAGGGCCCGCCGCATTCTGGATCGATTGATGGGTTATTTGATCAGCCCGCTCCTCTCAAAAACGCTCTCCGGCAGCAAGTACGAGGGTCTTTCGGCTGGGCGCGTCCAGAGCGTCGCGCTCAAATTCATCTGCGACCGCGAGCTGGAAATTCAGGCCTTCGTGCCGGAAGAGTATTGGACCATCGACGCCAAGCTCGCCGATAGCTCAGAATTCCTAGCACGTCTTGAGCGCTATCAAGACAAGAAACCGAAAGTACCCACCCAAGCCGAGGCGGAGCGCATTCGCCAAGAGCTTCACAAACTCGCTGCATCTCCAGGTTTTCTTGTTACAGAGATCCAAGAAGAAGAGGGGCATCGAACTCCACCGCCACCGTTCATCACCAGCACCCTGCAACAGTCGGCTTCCTCCATGATTAGGTTCGCGCCTCGCAAGACGATGCAGATCGCCCAGCAGCTCTACGAGGGCATTGCCCTGGAAGCGGGACACGAGGGCCTCATCACGTACATGCGCACGGATTCGCTCCGCATCTCGGACGTAGCGCGTAAAGATCTACGGGCTTTTGTTCGAGGCACGTACGGCGAGAAATATCTTTCAGAAAAAGAGCGGGTCTTCAAGAACAAGAAGGCAGCCCAAGACGCACACGAGGCCATCCGCCCCACCGATGTGAAGCGAACACCGGAGTCAATCAAGCAATATCTCAGCGCAGATCAATATAAGCTTTACAAGCTCATCTGGGAGCGTTTCGTCGCCACACAGATGGCCGATGCGCTCTATCACAAGAAAGAGGTGGACATCACAGCCGGTGACTATCTCTTCGTCGCCAAGGGGAGCCAGCTCGTCTTCGACGGATTTCTGAGAGTGTGGAAACTACCCCCCCTCAAAGATGAAGGCGTGGAGATCCCGTCAGTGAAGGTGGGTGAGCGCCTCAACCTGTTGGGGATCTTGCCAGAACAGCACTTCACGGAGCCGCCGAATCGCTATAGTGAAGCGAGCCTCGTGAAAACTCTAGAAGAGAAGGGCATTGGGCGTCCAAGCACATATGCGGCCATCGTTTCGACGATTCAAGAGCGCGGATATGTCAACAAAGAGAAGGGTGGGTCGCTGCGCCCCACGCTCTTAGGCTTCATCGCCACCGACTTTCTCAAAGACTACTTCCCGCTCACTGTGGCTGAGGATTTTACAGCTCATATGGAAGAAGATCTCGACAAGATCAGCAATGGAGAGCTTACGCGCGTCCAAGTGCTGAAGGAGTTTTACGAGCCTCTGTCTAAGAGGCTCGATCAGGTGAAGCGCGAGCTCAGCCAAGACAGCCCCACATTCCACGTCTTGACGGATGTGAATTGCCCGAACTGTGGAGCCCCAATGGAGGTTCGCTTCTGGAAGGGCAGCGTCTTTTTGGGTTGCTCGCGCTATCCCGAATGCAAACAGACCGTCAATTTCCCGGAAGATATAGAATATGTCTATCATGGCAAGAGAGTTCAAATTAGCGACAAACTCAAGACATATCAACAAGAGAAGAAGGAGATGGAGAGAGAAGTAGAGGAGCAGCGTTGCCCCAACTGTGGATCGCCCATGGAATTGCGAGACGGGAAATTCGGGCGCTTCTACGGTTGCTCGCGCTATCCCGAGTGCAAGACGACACTGCCCATCTCCACGGGCGTTCCTTGTCCTCTCTGCGGCCGTGACATCGTGGAACGCTATTCGAGGAAAACCCGAAAACCCTTCTATGGCTGTGCGGGCTATCCCGACTGCAAATTCGCCGTAAATGAAAGACCCGTGAAGATTTGCCCCGACTGCGGAGAAGGCGTGCTGGTCCGGCGCGAAAGCGAGAGCGGCGAAGTCTTAGTTTGCAGCAACAAGAAATGCAAACATAGTGAAGCCATAGAGCCCGTTGTTACTGCTACGTCTGTGGAGGTTTAGCTCATGCGCCCAGCGGATTTCACATACGTCGTGGAATCGAAACGAGGAGCCCGCGAGGCACTGGTTTCGGTGTGGAAGGCAGCGATGGCCGCCGGATGGACGGTCGTAGGAGATTATGATCTCACGGGATTGCTCGTTGGAAGTGGCAGCTCAAGAGAGATCAAGAGTATTGATATCTGCCGCCCGGAATTGGCACGACCCTTTGTGGAAGCCGAGATGCTCACGGCGCTCTGTATGCCCTGTAGCGTCTTGATCTGCTCTGAGAACGGGGTGACGAAGCTGGCCGCCATGCGCCCAAGCGTGGTGATGCCCAAGCTCTTTGAGAAAGCAGCCCAAGCCGTGGGCGGTCTCTCCAATCAAGTGGATCGGGAGTTGAAAGAGATTCTGGAGGCCGCCAAGTGAAGGTAAAGTGTTGTGAGTGATTCTTATGGGTAGGCTAAAACAAGCACAGAAGGAGCAAGTTCGAAACGTCTTTACACATCAAGCCGATTCGTATGCAGCGAATAAACCCGCCATGGATCGGGTTTCATACGAGTGGATGCTCAAGCTGAGCTGGGTTCAGCCCAGCGATCGCGTGCTGGATGTGGCTACAGGGCCGGGCTTTATTGCCTTGCTCTTTGCCGAACGTGCTCAGTATGTGACAGGCATGGATCTCACACGCGCTCTATTGGAGAAGGCCAAGGGGTTCCAGCGTGAGCGAGGTCTGGCAAACGTGACCTTTCTCGAGGGGGATGTGGAGTTTCTTCCCTTTGCGGAGGGCACGTTCAATCTGGTCACATGCCATAAGGCGTTCCATCACTTCCCGCGTCCAGAACAAGTTCTAAGAGAACTTCATCGCGTGCTCAAGAAGGGCGGACGGCTGGTGTTGGGCGACACGCTCTCTTCGGAAGATCCCAAGAAGAGCGAACTGCACAATCGCTTAGAAAGAATGAGGGATTCCTCGCATGTCAAGATGTACCCACTCTCGCGGCTTCGGGTGATGATCGAGCGTGCCGGTTTCAAGATCGAAGATGTCGCGAAATTTCACGACGAGCGAGACTTTGAGACCTGGATGAAGACGATCACTCCCCCGCAAGAGATCATCGAAAAGATCCGACACATCATGCTGGATAGCGTGGAGGAAGACCGCACGGGACAAAGGCTACGTGTAGAGGACGGAAAACTCTACTACACGAGGTTTTCTGCGGTGGTTGCGGCCCTTAAGAGTGAGGGCTAGCTTCGCGCTGCCTGGTCGATGATCGCCTTCACTTCCTCATCGACTTGCTTGGCTTGCTCACGGAGCTTCGCAGCGACCCCACTGAAAATTTGCGGCAGCACGGCACTGGGCCGCATCGCGGCGATCTTCGTCTTGCCCTTGTCCGAGTAGATGAGGACACTACAAGGCATGCAGAGTGCCGTCAAGCGTTCGGCGCTCATGAAGCGATGGGCGTGAGCGGGAGCGCAGATGTCGAGGGATTTCACTTGTTCTGTTTGCGGAAACCCTTTGGCAGCGAGAATCTCAGAGAAGTCGTAGTCTCCAAGGATCCCCCACTTGGCCGCTTCTGTCGCTCTTCTTACTGCAATCACGGCTTCCTGAAAACTCTTGCCTGTCTCTACCGCGTAGACAAACTCCGTTGATGCCATAGACCCTCCTTGCGTACATTATGACCAGAAACAGGCGGAGCAAACAACCAGCACGGCCCTTGCAACGTGACGGAGGGACTGTTACAGTGATCTACACCCAGGGCCGGGGTGGCGAAACCGGTACACGCGGCAGACTTAAAATCTGCTGGGCTTAACGGCCCTTGCGGGTTCGAGTCCCGCCCCCGGCACCCCTCTACGGTAACTTCAGCGCAGCACCATCATCTTGCGAATGGTGCTCTGCCAGATCTCTCCCGAGTAGCCGCGCACGATGACGACGTAGAGATAGACTCCGTTGGCGAGCGGTCGACCACTTTGATCCAGAGGCATCCAGCGCAAGGAAGATCCAGCTGATTCGGCAGCGAAGCGCTTTCTGCCCTCGAGATCAAATCCCTCTACCCGGACGGAGGCAATGCCTTGGCCTACCACACGAAGTTGCCAAAGAGTATGATCTATCGGGTATGCGCTCACGGATCGGATCTCTAAGGGCATGACGGTTGCCTTGGCTTGCGGTTTCAGTGTGTAGGGTATCTGCTGGCCCTTGGGGTCCAAGAGATATTCGATGTGCAGCTCAGGAGCGGCGTCAACTACTTTCGTCTGAAAGATGATCTGCAAGGCATCTCGTTCTCGAGAGCCCCGGCCCGGCGGAGCTAACATGACAAATCTCGCCTCGCCCCGCGTATTGTCGATCTTAGACGCGAGGAGCTTGTAGTCGTTTCGGCCTTGCATCGATCGGATCTGCTGCAATTGAGGATCGAACCGTATGCGTCCTTGTAGACCTCCCACGGAATGGCCGTTGGAGTCGATCTGCACGATGAGGCGTGACGAGTCAAGAATAGAAGTGAAGCTGACTTGAGCTAGCGGCTCTGAGGGGCGAAGGAATCTCAGTAAACTCTCGAGGAAAGACCTCTGTGGTTTGTTGGATAAGGCGGCTGCGCTCGGGCCCTCGAACGTAATGGCTAGCTCAGCGATCCTGGCCACATCGGAAGAATCTAGATCATCACAGGTAGGTACGAGATTGGGATTTGTCTGGCGAGGTGCCCCATCGGAGATGACCACATCAGCGACGGACTTCTGCTCGTTACTGAGGGCAAAGGGACTTCCTGAATCTTCGGGGATCTCTTGAGGCGGATCTGCCAAGCAGTATGTGACGATAGCACTTGCCAGCCAGAGCGCGTCGCGCACGGTGGGTCGGCTATCTCGGTCGATATCCCCCGGGAACAGCAGCGTAACGCTTCCCGAGACCACGATCACTTCGGATGTGATATCCATGCCGTTAGCATCCGTAATGCTCTCTGCCTGAAGCAGAAGGATGCTCCGCTGACCCGGCTGACCTGACTTGGACTTGGAAATCTTCAGGGAGGCTACAGTTGCATCTGTTTTCGCCGAGGGCATTTGAGAAACATTCAGCGCAAAACGGAGCAGTCCGGCGCGATTGTCCTTAAGAAGAGTGGAAGCTTGATAGGAATTCTGCCCCACAACATCATCGATCTGGATGACGTTGGGATCGAACTGAATGGAAGCCGTTTGAGCTCCTAGGCCCGGCTGAGGGAAGGCAGAGATCTCTATGGGCACTTCGCTACCTGCGATCTGCATGTCCGGAACACGTAGGACACCCTGGCCTATGATGATAACTAGGCTGGTCTGAAGGGAAGGCGCTGCGCTGGGATCAATGGGGAACCCCGAGGGTTCCTCTACCATCGTGAAGATGATCTTGAGGTGTATGGTGCGCCCCTTCATCGCACCCAGTGCTACTTTGGCCTTGATAGCATAGTCTTTGCAGGACTCGCCCGCACCAGGATCGGTGATGCTCGCTGTCGTAACGAGCGGAATTCCCGATCCACCACGATTGAAGTTCGAATTGAGACTGCCACCGCTTATCTGCCCTAGTGATGAATTGGTGGTAAGATCCACCAGACTAAAAGAATCAAAGTCGCTGATGACCGCTGTGCCCAGAGGCCCTTGAACTAACGTCAGCTCCTTTAAGAGTAAATCATGGCCGTTCGCATCGTGATCACAGACGCGGAAGCGGGCTACTGTGTCCTCACCGCCGGTCTTTATGGAAGCAGGAATGCCGCCGGAGTTCTCCTCAATGCGATTGATTCCTCCGTTAAAGACGAAGTCCGGTATGCTGTCTGTGATTGAGTTGGTGAAGGTAGTAAGAAGAGGAGGGCTCCCAGCGCTCTCCTCAAACTCGACAGTTACCCGCAGTCGCACCGTGTGATTCTGAGAAGTGTTCAGCAAGGTGCTTGTGTCAGCAACACGTACCGCGACTTGGAAGGTCTTCTCACCATCATCTGGGATCACTCGTGACCCAAATGACGGAGCAGGCGGCGGGACGGCGAGATTGGGGTCACAGACCGCTTCGAAGGCGACATTTGGATTGAAACTCGCTACGGGGGTATCTACAGGGGCAATTGCTTGTCCCGCTTCATCCAGACATGCAACCTCAATAATATCCAGATCCGTGGCTGTTCCCAAATTTTCTATCATCATAAATGTAATGATGACGTCGCTACTGTCATTCGCCAGGGGATCGACATCCTTGATCTTGAATTGGAAGACCTCCTTCCCATCTCCTATGGAGAAGGATGAGGTTTGAACCATGGGGGCGCCCATGCCGGGTTCGAGGATCAGACCCGTGGGCGGGACCAAGGGAACTTCTGTCATCTGCACCTGTCCGTAGCCCGTGATAGATGGCAGAAGGGCTCCCACGAACACCCAGATCAGCAACCCGTAAAGACACTGACGTCTTCTGTTCTCCGGATTCACATATCGGAGATGGCTGAGCCTCATAGTTGCCTTGCTTGTAACGGGAGATCACCCGAAAGGGAAGAACATCGAACACCTCACGCCGTCCCCGTTGTCCCTTGCCCCAATGATGTTCTCCCGTGGGCTCGTCCCTCAGTTGCGGGCTTCTTCTCTTGCTGATATAATGCTCAAGAACGTGCGGGGTGGAGCAACAGGAAGCTCGTCGGGCTCATAACCCGGAGGCTGCCGGTTCGAATCCGGCCCCCGCAACCAGCTTACTTACGGGACGGCAACGTCTCATACATCACTCCAGCAACGGTCACACCGGAAAGAAACGTCAGACTTCCAATGGCCGCAATTGCAACGTTCAGATTGAACGCATCGGCCAAAAATCCTGCAGCAAGCGCACCCACCGCATACCCCCCATCGCGCCATAAGCGATAGACGCCCACAGCCGAAGCACGCCAGTCCGGATGGGCCACGTCCGAGACTGCCGCGAGAAGCGTGGGATAGACAAGCGCTGTACCCAACCCCAAGAGCACAGCACCCCCCAGCCAGAGCCAGAGACCTTGGCCAATCACAAAGAGCCAGATGCCGATGGCTTGAACTCCCATTCCGCTGGCGATCATCCACTTGCGTCCCCAACGATCACTGAGCGCCCCCGTGAACAGCTGGGTGAGTCCCCACACACCCGGATAGGCTGCGGTGATGAGCCCCACTTGGTCAAGCGGCAAGCCAGCGCCGGCCAGAAAGAGTGGCAGCAAGCCCCACACCATTCCATCGTTGAGGTTATTGACCATCCCGGCTTGGCTGGCAGCGAAGAGCGCCCGATCCTTCCAACTGGTGAGGAATAGAACCTTGGAAAACGATCTGCTTTGCGGGCTTTCGTGCCAGGTGCGCGTTTCGTGTCGAACATGCCAACTCGTCTCTTTTACAAAGAAGAGCGAAAGCAGCAAGCCTAGCACAACAAACGTCAAGCCCGGGTAGAAAGGCAGCGGTCGCAAACCATAGGCGGCTGCCAGATATCCCGTCATCAGGGCCGCAAGGGAGACGGCCACATAACCGGCAAACTCGTTCAACCCCATCGCGAGCCCCCGTCGCTTGGGACCCACAAGATCGATCTTCATGATCACCGTCGTGGACCAGCAGAGTCCCTGATTGATCCCCAAGAGCACGTTCGCAAAGATCACCCAACTCCAGCTAGGGGCAAGGATGATCAAGAGTGGCACGGGCAATCCTGCTACCCACCCCGCAATCAGAATGGGCTTTCTACCCCATTGATCGGAAAATCGCCCGGCAAAGAGGTTGGCAAGAGCCTTGACCACACCGAAACTGATGAGGAAGGTGAGAATGGCAGACTTAGAAGCGAGACTGAAGTCCGTCTCCGCGATCAAGGGGATGACGGTACGTTCGAGGCCGACCATGGCTCCGACGAAGGCATTAACCACAACGAGCAGCGTGAACTGTTGCCAGTTGGCTCGCAGCCCTAGGGAGACCGGCTTTGCTGACATGGCCTGTCAGGCGTACTTGGTCAAGATCTTCACAATGTCAGAGAGCTGGGCGCGTACGGCAGTGGGATTGGCTCCGTCGCCATCGAGGATGGTGCGCTCCAACATACGGGCGATCAGATCCGAGAACGTCTTACTGATGGCTTCGCGGACGGCAGCCAACTGTTGCGCAACTTGCTCACAGCTCTGCTCGCGCTCGATCATCTGGCGAATGCCGCCGATCTGACCCTCGATGCGTGCCAAGCGTGTTACGAGTTCCTTCTTATCTGCTGGAGAGAGGCACTTCAGTTTCATCGTCTTCATGATCGTTCTCTCTTATGAATGTGCTTTGGCGAGAGCACAGACGTTTCGGCCCAGTTCCAGCTCAGCAGCCTTTTCACCATCGGCTAGTAACAACCCGGCATTCACTCGCTTGATGTCCACATACTGAGGCGGGAATTGCGGCAGGCTACTCAGAATATACTTCACGAACTCCCTCTCGCTCTTCTGAGCCATAAGTAGTCCTTCATTCTTCTTCGAGAGTTCGCCTAAGGTCGCCAGGAAGCATCCATCGGCATTTGCCTCGCGCGGGCTGCTGAAGTGTCCCGGCAGCACGGTCATCTCCTTGGGTAGCTCAGAGAGTTTTCGTAGGGAGCGATAGTGCAGGGGAGCCCAGGTCTCTCCTCGACCGCCGAGATCAGGCCGAGCGATTGATTCCAGAAAGATGCTGTCACCCGTGAACAGATATTTCCCGTTCAACACATAGGCAACGTTCCCCAACGTGTGACCGGGAATGTGAATCGCTTTGATGGATGCCTTGCCAATGGAAAACTCTTGGCCGTCGCGCAGAGGCTCGAAAGCGATCTGAGCGGGCAGGACGTCTATAGGGTGAATGCCATCGTAGGGATGCAAGTAGTAGGACACGTGGAGCTGCTCGGCCAGCATAGGACCACTGCTGATGTGATCTGCGTGGGCATGGGTATCCAGTACGAGTGCGATCTGTAGATTCTTCTCCCGTGCGAAGTTCAAGTATTTCTCAGCATGTCGCAATGGATCGATGACAACCGCATGTCCTTGGCTAGCAATCACGTAGCTCAGGCAGCCGCGCGCAGGTCGACTCACTTGATAGACACTGAGTTCATGACTTTCGACAACGGGTTTGAATTCATAGAGGTTGCCCCAGGCATCGAGGTTGCCCCAGGCATCCATTCCGCCTTTTAAGCTGATGGCATCGTAGCCCAGCATTTGGAGGCCTTGAGCGATCAACTTTGACGTATTGCCCATGTCGCAGACGGCCACGATGGGCTGATCTTTTGGGAGTTGTTTGGCAAGCTCTTTTTGCGTGTGGGTGACGATAGATCCCAGGGGATCGTCTTTGCCTCCGTGCTTGAAGATCTCGGTGTAGGGAACGTTCAGCGTGGGTGGGTTCTTACGGTCTTCGATCTTCCAAGCGGAGAATGCCTCGCGGCTGCGCACGTCGAATATGTAGAGTTTTTCATCTCGATCCAAATGCTCTTTGAGTTCTTGGGCGGTCCACTCTTTCAGAGGAGCTTGTCTTGCGGGCATCGTTTCACCTCGGCTGTTGTAGTTGCAGAAGTATAGCATACCCCTGGGGGTAGGTAGTGTAGAGTTTGGTGTGTAAAAAGGGGTGAGGTAGAAATGTTGAGACACCAAGAGGGCTCCTTCAAGATGAGTCATCACACTCACAAAGGAGGTCCT